>NZ_JCAMOP010000019.1:0-179108 GCF_059512345.1 Bradyrhizobium sp. Unk1 | reverse complement strand
ATTACCGGGACCAAGGCCTTCTCTCCTGACGTCTTCAGCCTCAAGAGCCGATAACGCAACAGGCCCCTTGTGGGAGAGGGTGGCTCGCCGCATAGCGGCGAGACGGGTGAGGGGTCTGTCTCCGCAGATACAGACCTATCAGTCACAGAATTGTTCGCCGCGAGAACCCCTCATCCGGCGCTTCGCGCCACCTTCTCCCACAAGGGGAGAAGGGAAGGGCAGCGGTGTTTTGGCGAACCCTACACATACGACTTTCGCTTCGGATCGAAGATCGGCGGGTACTCGTTCTCGTCGAGAAGATCGAGAAATGGATCCAGTCCCTCGGACTTGATCAGCGCGAGTTCCTGATGCGAGATCAGGTTCACGGTCAGGATCTCCACCGGATCGCCGGCAATTTCAAGCGCCTCGGCGATCTGCTTGTCGGGGCCGATGACCGGCGTGAGAAACAGAAACGTCTGGAAGTCCGTTCCTGCAACCGGCGGCCACGGCATCGCGACCCGTTGACCAAAACCGAACCAGGTCGTGTCGATGAACGGCAGATTGGCGAGCCAGCGCAGATTGGCGCAGATCTCCTTCGTCGGCTCACGGACGTACCACATCAGCTCGGCACGCGGCTTGGCGTCCCCATGCACTCCCGGCATCCGCTGCTCGCTCATGCCGTTGGTCAGAAGCACATAACCTTCGTCGGAGCCTTCTTCGCACATCGGCACGAAATCGCGGCCAAAGGCGTGAATGTCGATGCGGCGCTCCGCGCTGTCCGTGAAGCTGTGCTCGGGTTCGTCCAGCTCGCGTTCATAGATGGTGAGCCGTTGCCGGTAGAGATCGGCCGCGTGGGACGGCTGACTTGAGCCGGACATGAACTTTGCGAGACGGGAAAGCATGTGAACCTCGGGGGCGGATGTGGGCCGGGATATCCGCGTTGTCGCGAGACAACGCGGGCCGGTTCAAATCCGTCCCACGGACGCGGCGACGATTCGCCGTGGTCCATATCTTCTTGCGCGATTGTGCATTCGGCCAGGCGTATGCGAGATGCGCTTCGTTCCCGATTAGCCCGCGATCTTCTCGATCGCAGCCTGATCCAGCCCAAACGTCTTCCCGGCCTCCAGAATGTCCCGCCACGTGGTCGGATCGACCTGAATGCCTTCGGCCAGGCGCTTCTTCTTGGTTTCGCGTTCGGGGTCGCCTGCGATCTTCACCTTGTCGACCCCGGGGGCGGGTGGTGAGGCGGTCTGCCAGGCGACGAAGCTTTCGACTTCGCGCGCGAGGTTTTCGCCGGTGCCGAGCTTGTCCGGATCGATGATGATCGAGAGCATGCCGTTGAGGACGTTGTACTTGCCGTCGGACGGGCCCTTGACCACCTGCCCGCCGGAGAGCGCGCCGCCGAGGATTTCGCACACCAGTGCGAGGCCGGAGCCCTTGTGCTCGCCGAACGGCAGGATGGCGCCGTGCGGCGGGATCACGGTGTAGCGCGGGTTGGTGGTCGGCTTGCCTTCATTGTCGATGATGGTACCGGGCTCGAGTTCGACGCCCTTGTTGTGGGCGACGCGGGTCTTGCCCTGCGCGATCCTGCTGGTGGCGAAGTCGAGCACGATCGGGTCCTTGCCCCTGCGCGGGATGCCGACGCAGAACGGGTTGGTGCCGTGGCGCGCATCGCTGCCGCCCCACGGCGCCACGATCGGGCGCGAGATCACGTTGACGAAGTGGATCGAGACCAGCCCGTGGTCGATGCACTGCTCGGCCCAATGGCCGATGCGGCCGATGTGGTGCGAGTTGGAGAGGCCGACGAGACACACGCCGTTGCGCTTGGCGCGCTCCGCCGCCAGCTCCATCGCTTCATGGCCGATCACCTGGCCATAGCCGGTGAGGCCGTCGAGAGTGAGGAGCGGACCGGTGTCGAGCACGATCTTGACGTGCGCGTTCACGGCGAGGCCGCCCGTGGTGACGCTCTGGACATAGCGCGGGATCATGCCGACGCCGTGCGAGTCATGTCCTCTAAGATTGGCCTCGACGAGGTTGGTGGCCACGAGCTCGGCTTCGCGGTCCGTAGACCCGCCCGCCTTGACGATGGCACGGACGACGTTGGTGAGCGGCTGTGCCTTGATGGTGCGATAGTCGGCCATTGTTGTTGCTTTTATCCCTTCACGATCCGGCGGCAATGGACCCATGCCGCTTCAATCAGGTTCTCGCTCGCTTCCGGCGTGCGGAAGGCCGAATGCGCCGACAGCGTCACGTTTGGAATCTTCGTCAGCGGATGATCGCCGGGCAGGGGCTCGATGTTGAAGACGTCGAGGCCGGCATGGCGGATGTGGCCGGACCTCAGCGCGTCGATCATCGCCTGCTCGTCGACGACCGCGGCACGCGCGGTGTTGATCAAGATGACACCGGGCTTCATCGCAGAAATCTTCTCGCGCGTGATCATGCCGCGGGTCTCGTCGTTAAGCAGCAGATGCAGCGATACCACGTCGCTTCTGGCCAACAGCGTGTCGAGATCGGTGAACTCGACGCCCGGATGGCTCTTTGGCGACCGGTTCCAGGCGATCACCTTCATGCCTGAGCCGCCCGCAATGCGCGCGACTTCCGCGGCGATGCCGCCGAAGCCGATCAGGCCGAGCGTCTTGCCGGTGAGCTGCATGCCGTCCTCGCGCAGCCAATTGCCGACGCGCATCTCGCGGTCCATCATCGCGATGACGCGGGCAGAGGCCCACATCAGGGCGATCGCGGACTCCGCGACTGCCGTGTCGCCATACCCCTTGATCAGGTGCACGGAGATGCCAAGCTCGGCGAGTTCTTCCGGATTCATGTAGCTGCGCGCGCCGGTGCCGAGGAACACGACGTGCTTGAGGCCGGCGCATTTCTTCGCGACCTCCGTCGGCAGCGCGGTGTGGTCGACGATGGCGATCTCGGCGCCATCGAGAATTTCAGGATATTGCTCGGGCTTGATGTCGGGATCCCTGTGGATCCGCACCTTGGGATCGCCTGATATCTCCAGCCGCTCCATGATCACGGCGAGAGCTTCATTGGCGTCGACGAAAACTCCGCGCATGGTTCTCTCCGATCAGGACGCGACGCCGGCGATCGCCAGCACGGTATGCATCAGCACGTTGGTGCCCGCGGCGCAGTCGGGCTGCGTGGCGTCTTCCAGCTCGTTGTGGCTGATGCCGTCCTTGCAGGGCACGAACACCATCGCCGCCGGCATGACGGTGTTGAGGTTGCAGGCATCGTGGCCGGCGCCGGAGGTGATGCGGCGCGAGGAATAACCGAGCGTCTTCGCCGCGTTCTCGACCGCCGCGATCAGCTTGGGATCGAAATGCGTCGGCGGCTTGCGCCAGACCAGGTCGATCTTGACTTCGACCTTGCGGCGCGCTGCGATCTCGGCAATGGCGGCGCGCAAATCGCGATCGAGCGCATCCATGATGGCACCATCCGCACTGCGGCAATCCATGGTGAAGGCGATCTCGCCGGGAATGACGTTGCGCGAGGGGTTTGCGATCACGGCCTCGCCGATGGTGCCGACTGCCTTCGGCCCGTGCTTCTTGGCAATCGCCTCCATCGCCAGCACGATTTCGGAGAGCGTCGCGAGCGCGTCGCGCCGCAGTGGCATCGGCGTCGATCCCGCATGGCTCTCGAAGCCGGAAATCTTGCCGTCGTACCAGAGCACGCCCTGGCCGGAATCGACCACGCCGATGGTCTTGCCCTCGGCCTCGAGGATCGGACCCTGCTCGATGTGCAGCTCGACGAAGCAGCCGAGCTTCTGGAAGCCGACCGGCTTGTCGCCGCGATAGCCGATGCTGTCGAGCGCCTGGCTGACGGTCGTGCCGTCGATGTCCTTGCGCGACAGGATGTCATCGGTGGTGAAATCGCCGACGTAAGCCGCGGACGCCATCATCGCCGGTGCGAAGCGCGAGCCTTCCTCGTTGGTCCAGTTGACGACGCAGATCGGCGCTTCGGTTTCGATGCCGGCGTCGTTCAGCGTGCGGATCACTTCCAGCGCGCCGAGCGCCCCCAGAATGCCGTCATACTTGCCGCCGGTCGGCTGGGTGTCGAGATGCGAGCCGATGCCGACGGGCAGCTTCGACATGTCGCGGCCCTTGCGCAGGCCGAACTGCGAGCCGAGCGCATCGGTGTGCACCTCGAGGCCGGCGTCCTCGCAAGCCTTGCGGAACCAGTCGCGCACCTGCTTGTCTTCGCTGCTCAGCGTCAGCCGCCGTACGCCGCCCTTGGCCGTCCCGCCAAACTGGGCGGTCTCGTGGATGGAGCCCCAGAGGCGGGCGGAATCGATTTGCAGATTGGTGGCGGCTCGGCTCATGCGGTCGGTCTCTCGGTTGTCCGGCGCCTTTTTCAATGACGCGCCGGCGCGGACTCGTCAACCGCGAGGCTGCTCTGCGCAATCTGCCGTGCGAGCTCGGCGACGCGCTCCACCGCGACGACGTCAGGCGAGGCGAGCCAGCTCGCCGTGAACGTCAGCGGCGCGATGGTGAGATCGGTTTCGAGCAGTTGCAACCGCCCGTCGGCGAGCTCGTTCTCGACGATGGCGTCGGGGATCACGGCGATGCCGAGCCCTTCGACCGCCATATGGATGACCGTCGCCAGCGATGCGGACGCATGCAGCCGGATCGGCGGCAGCTCCGGCCGGTCGAAGACTTCGCGTACGACCTCATAGGGTCTGGTCTTGCGCGGGAAGGTGATGATCGGAAACCGCGCGAGGTCGGCGCGCGTCACCGGGCCGTCGCCGAGCCCGAGCGAGGGGCTTGCAAGAAAGCCGATCGGATAATCCGCGAGCACGCGATTGTGGACGCCCGACGCCGACAGCGGCCCCACCACGAAGGCGAGCTCGATCTCCTGCGCGAGCAGGCGCGCAGTGAGGTTCGGCGTGATGTCGACCTCGATCTCCAGCGACAGGTTCGGATAGACTTCGTTCATGCTCTTGACGAGCCGCGGCAGCCAAGTGTGCACGATGGTCTCGGCGACGCCGAGGCGCATCACGCCGCGCATTGCGGAGCGGTCGCCGATCTCGGCGATCATCTGGGCGCGGAGACCGATCAGCTTCTCGGCATAGACCATCATCTGTCGGCCGCTCGGCGTCGGAGAAGCAACGCGATGATCGCGGTTGAGGAGCTTCACGCCCATCTCGCGCTCGAGCTGGGCGATGCGCTGGGAGATCGCCGGCTGGGTCGTATTGAGCCGTGCTGCGGCGCCGCGAAAGCTCCCGAGCTTCACAACCCAGAGGAAAGTTTCGATCGACCTGAAGTCCAGCATTGAGAAGGATTTTCCCGTCCGATAAATTGAATTTATCGACATCGATTAAAAAGGAAGATTAGACTTTATAGCATGCTTGGTGTTGGCTGTCTTTGTCGAGTTTATAGGCAGGTCGATCAAATGACTGTTTTGGTGGCAGCGCAGCAAACTGAAACGCCCGACACCCTCCCGAGCCGTCAGGCGCGGCTCGCCTATCGCGGCGGCCAGGTCGGATCTACCGCCGGCGTCGCTCCCGGCTTCGTCCAGGGCAATCTGGCGATCCTGCCGGCCGAATACGCCAGCGCCTTTCACCGCTTCTGCCAGCTCAATCCGAAACCGTGCCCGATCATCGGCATGTCCGATGTCGGCAGCCCGCACATTCCCGCGCTCGGCGCCGATCTCGACATCCGCACCGACGTGCCGCGCTACCGCGTCTGGCGCGACGGCGAAGTGGTCGACGAGCCGACCGACGTGACCAAGCATTGGCGCGACGATCTCGTGACCTTCGTGCTCGGCTGCTCGTTCTCGTTCGAAGAGGCGTTGCTCGACGAGGGCATGCCGATCCGCCACATCGAGCAGAACGTGCGCGTGCCGATGTACCGCACCAACATCGCCTGCGGCGAGGCCGGTCCGTTCGCCGGTCCCATGGTGGTGTCAATGCGTCCGTTCAAGCCGGCCGATGCGATCCGCGCGGTGCAGATCACCTCGCGTTATCCCGCCGTGCACGGTGCACCCGTGCATCTCGGGCATCCGCACCTGATCGGCATCAAGGATCTCGCCAAGCCGGACTACGGCGATCCCGTGCCCGTCGCCGACGACGAGATCCCGGTGTTCTGGGCCTGCGGCGTGACGCCGCAATCGGTGATCAACGCCGCCAGGCTGCCGTTCGCGATCACGCATTCGCCCGGCCTGATGCTGGTAACGGATCTGAAGAACCGGAACATGGCCGTGATTTAGTAGGCAGCGTTTGCTGCTTCTTCGGGCTTTACCGCATCCATCAATCGCTCCATTCGATCACTCGAAATTTAGTAACAGGGGACTTTGCCATGACGATCTCTCGCCGCGACGTGCTGCTAGGAGCCACCGCCACTGCCGCGCTGGTGCCGCTCGCTGCACGCGCCCAGACCTCGGAAATCGTGATCGGCGTCATCTATCCGTTCTCCGGCGGCAGCGCGCAGCAGGGCGTCGACGCGCAGAAGGCCTATGAGACCGCGCTCGAGGTCATCAACAAGGACACCGATTTCGATCTGCCGCTGGCCAAGGGCGAGGGTCTGCCGGGCCTCGGCGGCGCAAAAGTCCGTCTCGTGTTCGCCGACCATCAGGCCGATCCGCAAAAGGGCCGCGCCGAAGCCGAGCGCCTGATCACGCAGGAGAAGGTCTCCGCGATCATCGGCACCTATCAAAGCGCGGTCGCGGTCACCGTCAGCCAGATCTGCGAACGCTACCAGATACCGTTCGTCTCCGCCGACAACTCCTCGCCGAGCCTGCATCGCCGCGGCCTCAAATATTACTTCCGCGCCGCCCCGCACGACGAGATGTACTCGGCCGCGATGTTCGACTTCTTCGATGCCTTGAAGAAGAAGGGCACCAAGATCGAGACGCTGTCGCTGTTCCATGAGGATACCATCTTCGGCACCGATTCCGGCAACGCCCAGGCCAAGATCGCCGGCGAGCGCGGCTACAAGATCGTCACCGACATCAAGTATCGCGCCAACTCGCCCTCGCTCTCGGCCGAGGTGCAGCAGCTCAAGACCGCCAATGCCGACGTGCTGATGCCGTCGAGCTACACCACGGACGGCATCCTGCTGGTCAAGACCATGGCCGAGCTGGGCTACAAGCCGAACGCGATCGTGGCGCAGGACGCCGGCTTCTCGGAGAAGGCGCTCTATGACGCCGTCGGCGACAAGCTCGAAGGCGTGATCTCGCGCGGCACCTTCTCGCTCGATCTCGCGCAGAAGCGTCCGATGGTCGGCAAGATCAACGAGATGTTCAAGGCGCGATCGGGCAAGGACTTCAACGACCTCACCTCGCGCCAGTTCATGGGTCTGATCATCCTGGCCGACGCCATCAACCGCGCCAAGTCGGCCGACGGCGAGAAGATCCGCGATGCACTGGCCGCGACCGACATCCCGGGCGAGCAGACCATCATGCCTTGGAAGCGCGTCAAGTTCGACGAGGCCGGCCAGAACAACGACGCCGACCCGGTGCTGCTGCAATATGTCGGCGGCAAGTTCGTCACCATCTTCCCGCCGCAGGCCGCGATCGCCGAAGCGATCTGGCCGATGAAGTAAGCGTTTCGGAGCGCGGGAGCAGGGGAGCAAATCGAGATCGTCGCACGTGCCTCGTCATTGCGAGGAGCGAAGCGACGAAGCAATCCAGAGTGTCTCCGTGGCGAGATGCTGGATTGCTTCGCTTCGCTCGCAATGACGGAGCAAACGATGACGTTTCGAACGGGGGACTACAGTTGACAGCTCAAGCCATTATCCAGAGTCTCGCGAGCGGCCTTCTCATGGGTCTGCTCTACGGACTGATCGCGGTCGGCCTCGCGCTGATCTTCGGCCTGATGGACGTCACGAACTTCGCTCACGGCGAGTTCCTGATGATCGCGATGTACCTGTCCTTCTTCCTGTTCGCCTTCTTCGCCATCGACCCCCTGCTGTCGGCGCCATTGGTCGCCGCGGCAATGTTCGTCTTCGGAGCGGTGGTCTATCTACTCCTTGTACGCTTCGCCATGCGGGCCAAGGCCAATGCCGGCATGGTGCAGATCTTCACGACTTTCGGTCTGGCGATCGTCATGCGCGGCCTCGCGCAGTACTTCTTCACGCCGGACTATCGCAGCATTCCACAGTCCTGGCTCGGCGGTAAAACCATCTCGGTTGCCGGCATCTTCCTGCCGGAGCCGCAACTGGTCGGGGCGCTGGTCTCGATCGCGGCCTTCGCCGGTCTCTACCTGTTCATCCACCGCACCGACTTCGGCCGCGCCCTGGAAGCGACGCGTGAAGATCCGGGCGCTGTCGCACTCGTCGGCATCGACAAGAACCGCGTGTTTGCGTTCGGTTGGGGCCTTGGCGCCGCGCTGGTTGGTCTCGCCGGCGCGATCATGGCGGTGTTCTTCTACATCTATCCCGACGTCGGCGCGTCCTTTGCCCTGATCGCCTACGTCACGGTGGCGCTCGGCGGCTTCGGCAGCGTGTTCGGCGCCTTTGCCGGCGGCATCATCGTCGGTCTCGTCGAGGCTGTCACGGCGCTGGTGCTGCCGCCGTCGCTGAAATCGGTCGGCATCTACGCCGTCTACCTGCTCGTCGTCTTCATCCGGCCGCGCGGCCTGTTCGGGTCGATGTGATGGACAAGAATTTTGCCGCGCGGCGCCGCCGCGACCTCATCATCGCCGCGGTGTTGGTCGCACTCGCGGCGCTCGCCCCGCTGCTCATCAAGGATGTCTACGTCCAGAACATCCTGATCCTGACCCTGATGTATGCGGCGCTGTCGCAGAGCTGGAACATCCTGTCCGGCTATTGCGGGCAGATCTCGCTGGGACATGCACTCTATTTCGGCATCGGCGCCTACACCACCGAGTTGCTGTTCACCAAGTTCGGCGTGCTGCCCTGGTTCGGCATGCTCGCCGGCGGCGTGATTGCGGCGATCATCGCAATGGGGCTCGGCTATCCCTTCTTCCGCCTGCGCGGCCATTACTTCGTGATCGCGACCATCGTCATCGCCGAGATCGGACTGCTCTTGTTCCAGAACTGGGAATGGGCGGGGGCTGCGATGGGAATCACCGTTCCCGTGCGCGGTGACAGCTGGCTGAAATTCCAGTTCATGCGCAGCAAGCTGCCGTACTTCTATTTCGCGCTGGTGCTGTGCAGCCTCGCCTGGTTCGTCACCTGGTGGCTGGAAGACTCCAAATGGGGCTTTTGGTGGCGCGCGGTGAAGGACAATCCGGAAGCAGCCGAGAGCCTCGGCGTCGTCGTGTTCAACTCCAAGATGGGCGCGGCCGCGGTCTCCGCCTTCCTCGTTGCCATCGGCGGTGCCTTCTATGCGCAGTTTCTCGCCTATATCGATCCTGAAAGCGTGATGGGCTTCCAGTTCTCGCTGCTGATGGCGCTGCCGGCCGTGCTCGGCGGCATCGGCACCCTCTGGGGCCCGGTGCTAGGGGCGGCCATCCTGATCCCGATGACCGAGCTGACGCGCTCCTATATCGGCGGCTCCGGCCGTGGCGTTGACCTCATCGTCTATGGCGCACTCATCGTGGCGATCTCGCTGGCCCTGCCGCGCGGTCTGGTGAGCCTGTTCTCCCGTTCAAAAGCGAAGGGAGCCACGCGATGACCGCGCTCCTTGAAACCCGCGGTGTCTGGCAGCGGTTCGGCGGCCTCGTCGCCAACAGCGATGTCTCGATCTCGGTCGGCCGCGGCGAGATCGTCGGCCTGATCGGGCCGAACGGTGCCGGCAAGTCGACGCTGTTCAATCTGATCGCCGGCGTGTTGCCGCCGACACAGGGGTCGATCTGGTTCGACGGCGAGGATGTCACCAACATGCCGGCGGCCGAGCGCTGCCAGCGTGGCGTCGGGCGCACCTTCCAGGTGGTCAAGAGCTTCGAGACCATGACTGTCATCGACAACGTCATCGTCGGTGCTCTCGTCCGCAACACCGTGATGCGCGAGGCACGCCGCAAGGCGCATGAGGTTCTCGAATTCACCGGCCTTGCCGCGCGCGCCGACGTGCTCGCGAGCGACCTCGTGCCGGCCGAGAAACGCCGCCTCGAAGTCGCCCGTGCGCTGGCGACCGAACCGAAGCTGCTGCTGCTGGACGAAGTCCTCACCGGCCTGACGCCGACCGAGGCGCAGACCGGCGTCGCGCTGGTGCGCAAAGTGCGTGATGCCGGCATCACCGTCTTGATGGTCGAGCATGTCATGGAGATCGTGATGCCGCTGGTCGACCGCGCCATCGTGCTCGACCTCGGCAAGGTGCTAGTCGAGGGTAAGCCTTCCGACGTCGTTCGCGATCCCAAGGTGATCAGCGCATATCTGGGAGATCGTCATGCTGTCGGTGCATGAAGTCACGACCGCCTATCAGGGCCTGGTCGCGATCTCCGCGGTGTCGATCGAGGTCCAGAAGGGCGAGATCGTCTGCGTCGCCGGCGCCAATGGCGCGGGCAAGTCGACGCTGCTCAAATCCATCGCCGGCGCCGAGCGCCCGCGCTCGGGCACGGTGACGTTCGACGGCAAGCGCCTCGACGGCATGGCGCAGCATCACATCACCGCCACCGGCATCGCCTATGTGCCGGAGAACCGCCGTCTGTTCCCGCGCCTGTCGGTGCGCGACAATCTGCGCCTCGGCAGTTATCTCTATCGTGGCGAGACGGATCGTGAAGGGCCGCTCGACTTGGTCTTCAAGCTGTTCCCGCGTCTCCAGGAACGTTTGGAGCAGC
The DNA here is from genome assembly GCF_059512345.1 of Bradyrhizobium sp. Unk1. NCBI lineage: Bacteria > Pseudomonadati > Pseudomonadota > Alphaproteobacteria > Hyphomicrobiales > Nitrobacteraceae > Bradyrhizobium > Bradyrhizobium sp. Unk1. The sequence continues at coordinate 168,445 of NZ_JCAMOP010000019.1, read as the reverse complement.
GCGCCGAGACGCTGTCCGGCGGCGAGCAGCAGATGCTCGCGATCGGCCGCGCGTTGATGACGCGCCCGCGGCTGTTGATGCTGGACGAGCCCTCGCAGGGCATCATGCCGAAGCTGGTCGACGAGATTTTTCAGGCGGTGAAGCTCATCCGTGACTCCGGCATGACCGTGCTGATCGTCGAGCAGCGCATGGCCGAATGCCTCGAGATCGCCGACCGCGCCTACATCCTGCAAACCGGCCGCGTGCTGATGCAGGGCCCGGCAGCGGAGATCAGGGGCAACCCGGATGTGCGCAAGGCGTATCTGGGGCTGTAGTCGCAAAGTGTGGGGCACGCTCGTCCCACATTTTCGGTGTCATCGCCCGACTTGATCGGGCGATCCAGTATTCCGAGACATCAGAGGGATACGGAGAAGCCGCGGCGTACTGGATTCCCCGCTTTCGCGGGGAATGACAGCGGTGGATGGGGTGACTCTATCCCGCCCATGACGGTACGACGCTAATGCTCATGCGCATGCTCCGGCAGCGTCACCCCGAACACCTTCACCAGATCCGTCACCTGGTCCGGCGACAGATACCGCGGGTTCATCCCGCGCAGCAGCAGGTACAGCTTCGCCGTCTCTTCCAGCTCCTCCGTCGCGAACACCGCGGCCTCCAGCGTGTCGCCGGCGACCACCGGGCCGTGATTGGCGAGCAGCACGGATGAATATTTGCCGGCCAGTCCCTTGATCGCATCCGCCACGGCAGGATCGCCGGGGCGGTAATAGGGCAGGAGCGCGGTGGCGCCGCATTTCATCAGATAATAAGCCGTCATCGGCGGCAGCGCGGCGCGCGGGTCGATCTCGGGCAGCATCGAAAGCGCGACTGAATGGGTGGAGTGCAGATGCACGATGGCGCGTGCGCTTCCGCGTGTGTCGTAGAGCGCGGTGTGCAGCGGAACTTCCTTGGTCGGGGCGTCGCCCGAAACCAGCCGGCCCTGATCGTCCAGCCGCGACAGTTTCGCGGGATCGAGGAAGCCGAGCGAGGCATTGGTCGGCGTCACCAGCCAGCCGCCGCCGTCCAGCCTGACGCTGATATTGCCGGAAGAGCCCGGCGTCAGCCCGCGCTCGAACAAGGACCGTCCGAAGCGGCAGATATCCTCACGCAGCCGGGTCTCGTTGCTCATGGCCGTCATGCCCGCTTGTCTCACGCTTTGGCAGCGCGGCCAAGCCGTGTTATTCGGATCAGTGAGCCGCCGCAAAGGGCGGCCGTCCAGGAAACGTTCGCAAGGGTCAGTTGCATGTCCGCCTCCACGTCACAAAATCAGCGTATCGCCGTCATCGGGCTCGGCTCGATGGGGTTCGGCATGGCGACCTCGCTGAAGCGCGCCGGTCATGCCGTGACCGGCTGCGACGTCTCGGCTGACGCGGTGGCGCGTTTCGTGAAGGACGGCGGCGCAGGCGCCAGCACGCCGGCGGAAGCGGCCAAGGGCGCCGATATCGTCGTCAGCGTCGTCGTCAATGCCGCGCAGACCGAGACCATCCTGTTCGGCAAGGATGGCGCCGCCGAGACCCTGCCAAAGGACAGCGTCTTCCTGTCCTCCGCCACCATGGACCCGGATGTAGCCCGTCGCCTCGCAAAACAGTTGGAGGCGACCGGCCGTCACTATCTGGATGCGCCGATCTCCGGCGGCGCGCAGCGTGCGGCCCAAGGCGAGCTGACGATCCTTGCCTCCGGCAGTCCCGCTGCCTTTGCAAAGGCACGGCCGGCGCTCGATGCCATGGCGGCAAAACTCTACGAGCTCGGCGACGCCGCTGGGCAGGGCGCCGCCTTCAAGATGATCAACCAGTTGCTCGCCGGTGTGCATATCGCCGCCGCCAGCGAAGCAATGGCGTTCGCTGCCAAGCAGGGCCTCGACATCCGCAAGGTCTATGAGGTCATCACGGCTTCCGCCGGTAATTCCTGGATGTTCGAGAACCGCATGCCGCACGTGCTCGACGGCGATTATACGCCGCGCAGCGCGGTCGAGATCTTCGTCAAGGACCTCGGCATCATCCAGGACATGGCGCGCAGCGCCCGATTCCCGGTGCCGGTCTCGGCCGCCGCTCTCCAGATGTTCCTGATGACATCAGCGGCCGGCATGGGCCGCGATGACGACGCCTCGGTGGCGCGCATGTACGCGCAGGTCACCGGCGCAAAACTTCCCGGCGACAAGTAGAGCCAAGAGGATTTCAAATGCCCCGTTTCGCCGCCAATCTCTCGATGATGTTCACCGAGGTGCCGTTCCTCGACCGTTTCGACGCCGCCGCGCAAGCGGGCTTCACCGCGGTCGAATTCCTCTTTCCCTACGAGCATCCGGCCGAGGTGGTTGGCGAGCGGCTCAAGCGCAACGGTTTGACGCAGGCGCTGTTCAACCTGCCGCCGGGCGACTGGGATGCCGGCGAGAAGGGCTTTGCTGCGCTTCCCCAGCGCTTCGCCGATCTCAAGGCGAGCCTGGAGACCGCGTTGCCTTACGCCAAGGCGACCGGTGTCAAGCGGCTGCACTTGATGGCCGGCATTGCCAACCGCGGCGAGCGCGTCGCGATCGAGGCGTTCTACAAATCAGTGGCGTGGGCTGCGGAGTTCTTCGCTCCGCACGGCATCGACATCGTGCTCGAGCCGATCAATGCGCGCAACGTGCCCGGCTACTTCCTCAACGATTTCGGCTTCGCGCGCGACCTGATCCAGGAGCTGAGACTGGCGAACCTGAAACTCCAGTTCGACATCTATCACTGCCAGATCATCCACGGCGACGTCACCATGCGCCTGCGCGAGATGATGCCGATCATCGGCCACATCCAGATCGCCAGCATCCCCTCGCGCAACGAGCCCGACGGCGAGGAGCTGAACTATCCGTTCCTGTTCACTGAACTCGACCGGCTCGGCTATACCGGCTTCGTCGGTTGCGAATACAATCCGCGCGGCAAGACGACCGATGGCCTCGCCTGGTTCAAGCCTTATGCGGGAGTGAAGCCGTGACGCTCGCACTGGGTTGCATCGCCGACGACTACACCGGCGCCTCCGATCTCGCCAACACGCTGACGCGCGCGGGCCTGCGTACCGTGCAGACCATCGGCGTGCCCGCGGACGACCTCGCGCTGCCCGAGGTCGACGCAGTCGTGGTGTCGCTGAAGAGCCGCTCGATCGGGGCAGGCCTTGCCGTGTCGCGCTCGCGCGCGGCGGAGACATGGTTGCGTGGCCGCGGGGCGCGCCATGTGCTGTTCAAGATCTGCTCGACCTTCGATTCCACCGATGCAGGCAATATCGGCCCGGTGATGGACGCGCTGCGCGCCGATAGCGGCGAGGCCGTCGTGCTGGTGACGCCGGCCTTCCCGGAGACCGGTCGCACGGTCTACCAGGGCAATCTGTTCGTCGGCGCCGTGCCGTTGAACGAGAGCCCGCTCAAGGACCATCCGCTCAACCCGATGCGCGATTCCAACCTGGTGCGCGTGCTGGCGCGCCAGAGCAGGACGCAAACCGGCCTGGTCGATCTCGCGACCGTCACGCGCGGCGCAGATGCCGTGCGGGCGCGGCTGGCCGAGCTCGCGGGCAAGGGCATCGGTGCCGCGATCATCGACGCCGTCTTCGACCGCGACCTTGAGACCATCGGCCTCGTCGCCGCCGAACATGGGCTATCTGTCGGCGCCTCAGGCATCGGCCTTGGGTTGGCGCGTGCGCTGGTGTCGACCGGAAAGGTGCGGTCGAACATTGCGGGCAACGACGCGGGTGCCGTGGTCGGCGGCCCGGCTGCCTGCCTTGCCGGAAGCTGCTCGCAAGCGACGCTTCAGCAGATCGCGAATGCCGAGCGGGTCATGCCGGTGCTGCACCTCGATTCCGCGCAAATTGTCGCAGGTGCAAGCGAAGCGCGGCGTGCGCTCGCCTGGGCCAGACCGCGGCTCGCCGAGGGGCCGGTCCTGATCGCCTCGAGTGCGACACCGGATCAGGTCGCCGCGCTGCAGGCGCGTCACGGCCGCGATGCCACCGGACATGCCATCGAGCAGGCGATGGCCGACATCGCCGAAGGCCTGGTGCAGGCCGGCGTCCGGCGCTTGATCGTCGCGGGTGGCGAAACATCCGGCGCCGTGGTCGACCGGTTGAGGATTCCCGGATTTCTCGTGGGAGTAGAAATCGCAGCGGGCGTCCCGGTGCTGCGCGCGGTCGGTGCGGATGCGGGCGAGATGTTGCTCGCTCTTAAGTCCGGAAATTTTGGCGGCGCGGAGTTTTTCACGGACGCACTTGGGCTCATGCGCTGAGCGCAGAGCATTTTTAGCCGCCTGTTCATTTCTTTCGGGTTCCGTACTCGTACGGAGTCGTAGTTAACATCTGCTCAGGTGCTCTGGTGTTGGATGTCGGTGCTGCTCCCTTTGGTTGATTCGTAAAATTTCCGGACGCGCACCGCGCCAGCACAAAGAGACCCGATCATGCTCGCCACCATCTCAATCCGCGCCAAGATCATCAGTGTCGTGGCGCTCCTGCTGGTCGCGATGACCGGCATGGGCCTGCTCGCCGTCACGAAGATGCGGTCGATGAACGCCAACACCACCGACATCACCACGAGCTGGCTGCCCAGCGTCCGGGTGCTCGGCGAACTCCGGGCCAGCGTCATCACTTATCGCAACGTCGTTCGCCAGCACATGCTGTCCGAGACCCTCGAGGACAAGCTCGCCAACGAAAAAACGGCCGGCATCGTGATCGAGGCGCTCGCCAAGTCCCGCAAGGCCTACGAGCCGATGATCACCTCACCCGAAGAGCGCCGGGTGTACAACGAATGGGCCAAGCTCTGGGACGATTACAAGAAGGGCACCGAAGACGTCTTCGCGCTGTCGCGCAAGGAGGCCGGCAAGGTTCCGCATGACGCGCAGGAGCTGAATACCAAGACGGTCAACAAGATCGGCCTTGCGTCGGATGAGGTCCTGATGAAGGACATCGAACTCAACACCAAGGGCGGCGACCAGGCCGCCCAGGATGCCTCCGACAGCTATTTCTATGCCTTCATGCTGGTCTCGATCATCCTCGGCGCCGCCGTGATCATCGGCATCGGCGTCAGCTTCTACCTGGTCCAGGACGTCTCCGCCGGCATCAACTCGATCATCCAGCCGATGCAGGCGCTCGGCAAGGGCGACCTCTCCGCCGAAGTCCCGCATCGCGGCGAGAAGACCGAGATCGGCGCCATGGCCGATGTGCTCCAGATCTTCAAGGAAGCCTTGATCGCCAAGAAAGCCGCCGACGAGGCCGCCGCCGCCGATGCCGAAGCCAAGATCGAGCGCGGCCGCCGCGTCGACGGCATCACCCGCGATTTCGAAACGATGATCGGCGAGATTGTCCAGACCGTGTCCTCGGCCTCGACCCAGCTCGAAGCCTCCGCCTCGACGCTGACCTCGACCGCCGACCGCTCGCAGCGGATGGCGACGACGGTCGCCGCGGCCTCGGAGGAAGCATCCACCAACGTGCAGTCGGTGGCCTCGGCCACCGAGGAGATGGCTTCCTCGGTCGGCGAGATCAGCCGCCAGGTGCAGGAATCGGCGCGGATGGCGGGCGATGCCGTCGGCCAGGCCCGCGCCACCACCGAGCGCGTCAGCGAACTGTCCAAGGCGGCCTCCCGCATCGGCGACGTCGTCGAGCTGATCAACACCATCGCCGGCCAGACCAACCTCTTGGCGCTGAACGCGACCATCGAGGCGGCGCGCGCCGGTGAAGCCGGCCGCGGCTTCGCGGTGGTGGCTTCCGAGGTGAAGGCGCTCGCCGAGCAGACCGCCAAGGCGACCGGCGAGATCGGCCAGCAGATCTCCGGCATCCAGGCGGCGACCAACGACTCGGTCGGCGCCATCAAGGAGATCTCCTCGACCATCGAGCGTCTCTCCGAAATCTCCTCGGCGATTGCGGCTGCGGTGGAAGAGCAGGGCGCCGCGACCCAGGAAATCGCCCGTAACGTGCAGCAGGCGGCGCAGGGCACCCAGCAGGTCTCCTCCAACATCACCGACGTGCAGCGCGGCGCGACCGAGACCGGCACGGCCTCCTCACAGGTGCTGTCGGCAGCGCAGATGCTGTCCAACGACAGCACGCGGCTGAAGACCGAGGTCAGCAAGTTCCTGACCAACGTCCGCGCGGCCTGAGCCGGGATACCATCTCAGTTCTGAAAGCGGCGCCCCGCGGGCGCCGCTTTTTTACGTGGGGGCAAGCCGCTTCCATAATCTTCCGGCCGCAAGCTGCATATCTGGAATGCGATTTCGCAGTGCGATAGCAGGGAAGTGACCGCACGGGGCGGCGCTGTCGTTGGCCATTTCCGCGGTGTTCGGGTAAATCAGCTCAGGGAAGCCGTGGGGCGTGTTCCCTGTCCCCCGATTTGGAATTGCCTGACGAATGATTGCTCTGGTTCGTATTGCCCTGAGCCGACCCTACACGTTTGTCGTGCTCGCGCTTCTGCTCCTGATCATCGGGCCGCTCGCGGCCCTGCGGACGCCGACGGACATTTTCCCGGACATCCGCATCCCCGTGATCGGCGTGGTCTGGCAGTACACCGGCCTGCCGCCGGACCAGATGTCCGGCCGCATCACCACGCCGTTCCAGCGCGCGCTGACGACGACCGTCAACGACATCGAGCACATTGCCGCCAACTCCTATAACGGCTTTGGCATCATCAAGATCTTCTTCCAGCCGAACGTCGACATCCGCACCGCCAACGCGCAGGTCACCGCGATCTCGCAGACGCTGCTGAAGCAGATGCCGCCGGGCGCAACGCCGCCCCTGATCCTGAACTACTCCGCCTCGACCGTGCCGATCATCCAGGTGGCTTTGTCGGGCGATGGCCTGACCGAGCAGAACCTCGCCGACATCGGCATTAACAATCTGCGCACCCCGCTGGTCACCGTGCCCGGCGCGGCGATCCCGTATCCGTTCGGCGGCAAGCAGCGCCAAATCCAGATCGACCTCGATCCGACCGCGCTCCAGGCTCGTGGCCTGTCGGGCCAGGACGTCGCCAACGCGCTCGCAGCCCAAAACCTGATCACACCGGTCGGCACCCAGAAGATCGGCCAGTTCGAATACAACATCCAGCTCAACAACTCGCCGCTGAAGATCGACGAGCTCGGCAATCTGCCGATCAGGACCGTCAACGGCGCGATGGTCTATGTGCGCGACGTCGCGACCGTGCGTGACGGCAATCCGCCGCAGACCAACATCGTCCATGTCGACGGCAACCGCTCGGTGCTGATGATGGTGCTGAAGGCGGGCGCGACCTCGACGCTCGATATCATCGCAGGCATCAAGCAGAAGGTGATCGACGTCAAGGACCAGCTGCCGGACGCGCTGAAGATCGGCTTCATCGGCGACCAGTCGGTGTTCGTCCGCGGTGCGATTCAAGGCGTCGCGATCGAAGGCGTGATCGCGGCGCTGCTGACCAGCGTCATGATCCTGCTGTTCCTCGGCAGCTGGCGTTCCACGGTCATCATCGCGGTCTCGATCCCGCTCTCGGTGCTCGGCGCCATCATCATGCTGTCGGCGATCGGCGAGACGCTGAACATCATGACGCTCGGCGGCCTCGCGCTCGCGGTCGGCATCCTCGTCGACGACGCCACCGTGACCATCGAGAACATCAACTACCATCTGGAGCAGGGCAAGCCGGTCGAGCAGTCGATCCTCGACGGCGCCAACCAGATCGTGACGCCGGCCTTCGTCTCGCTGCTCTGTATCTGCATCGTGTTCGTGCCGATGTTCTTCCTCACCGGCGTCGCACGCTTCCTGTTCGTGCCGATGGCCGAAGCCGTGATGTTCGCGATGATCTGGTCGTTCATCCTGTCGCGCACGCTGGTGCCGACCATGGCGAACTATCTGCTGCAGGCGCACGTCCATCATGAGGGCGGCCCGCCGAAGTCGCGTAATCCGCTGGTGTGGTTCCAGCGCGGTTTCGAGGCCCGGTTCGAGCGCATTCGCGGCGGCTACCATGACTTCCTCGGGCTCGCGCTGGCGCACCGCACGGTGTTCGTGATCGGCTTCCTCTGCGTGGTCGGCGCGTCCTTCGCGCTGGTGCCGTTCCTTGGACGCAACTTCTTCCCGGCGGTCGATGCCGGCAATATCCTGATGCATGTCCGCACCCAGGTCGGCACCCGCGTGGAGGAGACGGCGAACCAGCTCGCCGACGTCCAGAAGGCGATCCGCAAGCTGATCCCCGGCGAAATCGAGACGCTGACCGACAACATCGGCATGCCGATCTCCGGCATCAACATGACCTACAACAACACGGGCGTGATCGGCCCGCAGGACGGCGACATCCAGATCAAGCTGAAAGAAGGCCACAAGCCGACGGAAGAGCACGTGCGCGTGCTGCGCGAGCAGCTGCCGCGCCTGTTCCCCGGCGTCAGCTTCGCCTTCCTCCCCGCCGACATCGTCAGCCAGATCCTGAACTTCGGCGCGCCGGCGCCGATCGACCTGCAGATCCGCGGCGCCAACATCAACGCCAACTTCGCCTACGCCAACAGCCTGCTGGCGAAGGTCCGCAAGATTCCCGGCGTTGCCGATGCGCGCATCCAGCAGTCGCCGAACAACCCGACCTTCAACATCGACGTCGACCGCACCCGCGCGCAATATGTCGGCCTGACCGAGCGCGACGTCACCAATAGCCTCGTGGTCAATCTCGCCGGCTCCTCGCAGGTGGCGCCGACCTACTACCTCAACCCCGACAACGGCGTGTCCTACTCGATCGTGATGCAGACGCCGCAATATCAGATCGACTCGCTCAGCGCGCTCCAGACGCTGCCGATCACGGCGGCCGGCAATTCGCAATCGCCGATCCTCGGCGGCATCGCCGACATCAAGCGCTCGACCTCGAGCGCGGTGGTGTCGCAATACGACATCCAGTCGATGGTGCAGATCTTTGCCACGACCTCGGGCCGCGATCTCGGCGCGGTCGCCGCCGACATCCGCCAGGTGATCGCCGACACCGCCAAGGACGTGCCGAAGGGCTCTTCCGTGGTGCTGCTCGGCCAGGTGCAGACCATGAACAGCGCCTTCACCGGTCTTCTGTTCGGCCTGCTCGGTGCCGTCGTGCTGATCTACTTCCTGATCGTCGTGAACTTCCAATCCTGGTCCGATCCGTTCGTGATCATCACGGCGCTGCCGGCCGCGCTCGCCGGCATCGTCTGGATGCTGTTCATGACCGAGACGACGCTGTCGGTGCCGGCGCTGACCGGCGCGATCATGTGCATGGGCGTTGCCACCGCCAACAGCGTGCTCGTGATCTCGTTCGCCCGCGAGCGCTACGAGGAGCTCGGTGACCCCGTCGCCGCTGCACTCGAGGCCGGCTTCGTCCGGTTCCGCCCGGTGCTGATGACCGCGCTCGCCATGATCATCGGCATGGCGCCGATGGCCCTGGGGCTCGGGGAGGGCGGCGAGCAGAATGCGCCGCTTGGCCGTGCCGTGATCGGCGGCCTGATCTTTGCAACTTTCGCCACGCTGATGTTTGTTCCCGTGGTGTTCAGTATGGTACACAAGAAACAAGGCGCCAAAGCCGCCGCCCCATTGGAGACTCCGCATGTCGCCCACTGAACCCCGCTCCCCGGTGTCGCACCGGAAACTGGGCATCTTCGGCGTGGTGGCGCTGATTGCGGCAGGCCTCGTCGTCGGCACCGGCATTCGTGCCCGCGAGGAGCAGGGCTCCAAGCTCAAGGAATGGACCGACGATCAGGCCGTTCCCAGCGTTGCGGTGACGCTGCCGAACGCAAAATCCCTCAACGGCACCATCGACCTGCCGGGTCGGCTCGAAGCCTATTACCGCGCGCCGATCTTCGCACGCGTCTCCGGCTATCTGAAGAGCTGGAGCGTCGACATGGGCGCGCGCGTCAAGGCGGGGCAGGTGATCGCTGAGATCGAGGCGCCCGACCTCGACCAGCAACTGCTTCAGGCCCGTGCCGATCTGGCCAGCCAGCAGGCAAGCGCCAGGCTCTCGGAAGCAACGCTCAACCGGCGCAAGACGCTGGTCGCCTCCAACTTCGTCTCCGCGCAGGAGATCGACGAGCGCACCGCCGATCTCTCCAACAAGAACGCGGCCGTCCACTCAGGCCAGGCAAATGTCGAGCGGCTTGAAGCGCTGGCCGGCTACAAGAAGATCACGGTGCCGTTCGATGGCGTGGTCACGGCGCGCGATACCGACGTCGGCGCGTTGATCAATGCCGGCGGCGGCTCCGGCCCGGCGATGTTCGTGGTCTCCGACATCACCAGGCTGCGCGTCTACGTCAACGTTCCCCAGAACTACGTGCCGGCGATCAAGATCGGCGCCAAGGCCACCATGGTCATGCCGGAATACCCGAACCGGACATTCCAGGCGACGGTCGAGGCGTCTTCGCAGGCCGTCGACGTCGCCTCAGGCACCACCCGCATGCAGCTTCGGCTCGACAATTCCAACGGCGAGTTGATGCCCGGCGGCTATGCCAGCGTGAAGCTCAACCTGCAGCGCGAGACCGCGCCGCTGAGCATTCCCGCCAGCGCGCTGATCTTCAACGGCAGCGGCCTGCGTGTTGCGACCGTCGGTGCGGACGACAAGGTGCAATTCAAGACCGTGACCATCGCGCGCGATCTCGGCAAGGAGGTTGAACTCGCATCGGGCATCGCCCCCGACGACCGCGTCATCACTGCCCCGCCGGATGGTCTTTCCGACGGCGACCAGGTTCGCGTTACCGGCGCCGGCGCTAAGGGCAAGCCGGCGACGGCCTCGGAGAAGCAGGCGCCCAAGGGCTAGACTTCTTCACCTCTCCCCGCGAGCGGGGAGAGGGAGATTAACCGACCCGCCACTCCGGAACGCCATCCGCGGCCATCGTGATCTCGCCGAGCGATCCTACCGGCGTGCGATCCATGTTGAGCAGATGCGCCAGCGTCGCCGCGTCACTTGCCGGAATGCGCGCGAGTGTGCGCCGCTCGTCCGCCGTCCGCAGCATCACCACGCCGTGTTCGACCTCGCTGCCTCGGCCATAGAGCACCGTAAAGCTCTCGACCTTGCCCTTGCCTGAGGCTTCGGTGACGAACTCGGGCACCGCGCGCTTGTTGCGGTCGGCCTCGCCTTGCACGCTCGTCTCCTGCGCCAGCGCCTCACGCGGCGTCTTCGACACCACCGACGCGTGGTGCTTGGTGACGAAGCCGCCCTGGCCGTAGAGCAGCCCGAGCTTGGCACCATTGCGCACGCGCCGCACCATCGCGCAGGCCGCATGCGTCATGTAGGTGTTGAGCGGCGCACCGAAGAAGGTGAGACCACCGGTCACGGTCGGCTGCACGTCGGCGCCGAGGCCCAGCGTCCTCCGCGCCATCTTGGGCACGCAGGGGAAGCAGCTATAGAGCTCGATCGCGTCGAAGGCGTCGCCGCCGGCGAGGTCCATCACGGCCTTCAACACCGCGTTCTGCGGATGGCTTTCATAGAACTGATCGCGCAGGAGGTAATCGCGCGGCTCTTCCGCCGAGGCGCCGCCGAGCGGATAGACCAGTCTGTCCTCCGCGATGCCGGCCGCGCGCGCCTTGGCGAGGCTGGTGAGCAGCAGCGCGCCGCCCATGTTGACGCTGGGGTTGGCAACCATGAGCTTGTTGTAGGGCCAGGCGATCAGCCGGTTGTCGGCCGTCGGCGTCGTGATCTCGTCCGGCGCATAGCTCCGCTTCAGCCAGGCGTTGGGATTTTCGGCGGCGGCCTCCGAGTAGCGCGACCACAGCGTGCCGGACTCTGCCATGGCTTCGCGCGGCGTCTGGCCCCAATGGGCGGAGGAGGCGGACTCATAGAAGGGATAAACGGTGACGGGACGGAACACGCCGAGCTTCACCGCCAGCGGCTTCTGGAAAGCCGCCCCACGCTTGGGCTCCTCGACGTCATGGGCGAACGGCGTCCAGGGCAGCTTGATCCCGGCGCGCTCCGCCTTGGTCGCGGTCGACTGCGCCTCCGCACCGCAGACTGCCGCCACCATGCATTCGCCACGCGCAATGCGCTTTGCCGCCTCGTGGATGTAGCGGATCGGACTCTCGCCGCCGACCGGGCCGTAATAGCAATGCGCAGGCGCAATGCCGAGCCGCTGCGCCAAAATCTTCTCCGGCTCGCGATAGCGCCAGCTCAGGAAGTTGACGACGTCGAGCGAATGCACCTCGGCAAGCAGTTTTGCGCCGGCGTCCTGCTCGGCCCGCCGCAGCGCCTGTTCGAGCAGATCCAGCGGCTCGAGGCCGTCGGTGATCTCCTTGGGGCGATCGACGATCTCGCCGATGCCGACGATGACGGGGATACGGTCTTCGGGTAGATTGGTCTTGGTCATTTCTTCTTGCTTCACGTTTCAGATCTTGGTCACGCCGTCGCCCTTCGAGGGCCGCTGAAGAAGCGGCCACCTCAGGGTGACGGCTACGGAGGAAGCGTCATCCTGAGGTGCGAGCCGAGCGACGCTTGCGGCGCTTGGCGAGCCTCGAAGGATGAGCCGCACACACCAATCACTCCGCCACCAGCGCATTCATGTGCTCGACGGCTTCGGCGAACTCTTCCTTGAACTCCTGCACCACCGCGCCCGCCGACTTCACGCTGTCGATCAGGCCGACGCCCTGGCCGACGAAATAGCTGACGAGATCGCGCGCCTTGGCGTTGCCGCTTGCGGCTGCGCGATCGATCGCGTTGAAGGCGTCGCGGCTGATGACGCTTTGCAGCGGCATCGGCAGCGCGCCGGGGCTTTCCGGCGCACGATCCCAGGCATCGGTCCAGACCGAGCGAAGTTGCCGGGCCGGCTTTCCCGTGCGCCCCTTCGAACGGATCGCGTCGCGCGAGGACGCCGCAATCATCTTCTCGCGAAAAATCTCCGTGGTCTCGGCCTCGACGGTGGCGAGCCATACCGAACCGGTCCAGGCGCCGGCCGCGCCCATCGCCATGCAGGCGGCCATCTGCCGTCCCGTCATGATGCCGCCGGCCGCGAGCACCGGCACGTCGCGGATGTTCTTGATCGCCTTGATCACCTCCGGCACCAGCACCAGGGTGGAGACCTCGCCGCAATGCCCGCCGGCCTCGGTGCCCTGCACCACGAGAATGTCGACGCCGGCCGCAACCTGCCGCAATGCATGCTCCTTGGCGCCGACGAGGGCGGCAACCGGCACGCCGTGCTTCCTGCCCATCTCGATCATCGCCTTCGGCGGCACGCCGAGCGCGTTGGCGATCAATCGGATCGGATGGTTGAAGGAGACCTCGAGCAGCTGAAGTGCCGTCTTCGCGTCGAACGGTTGCGGCTGGTTGTCGGCCACATCACCTGTCGTCAACTCAATATCGTATTTTTTCAAGAGGTCGCGCGTGTAGGCGCGATGCTCCTGCGGCACGCGCGCCTCCAGGCTCTTCCAGGTGACGTCCTTCTCGCCTGCGGTCGAGATGTTTTCGGGGATCAGCACGTCGATGCCGTAGGGCTTGCCGTCGACATGCTCGTCAATCCATTTCAGCTCGCGCTCGAGCGTGTCAGGCGTGTGCACGGTGGCACCCAACACGCCAAAGCCGCCGGCGCGGCTGACGGCGGCAACGACGTCGCGGCAATGGCTGAATGCGAGCAGCGGGAACTCGATGCCCAGCATGTCGCAGATCGGCGATTTCATGGCTCTCTCCCGGCAGCCGTCGCGTTGCTGTTGTTGCTTTGCTCGAGCGAAGGCGCTTCGACGCTAGCCCATCGTCGCTAGCGATGCCAATCCGGATTTGGCCGCGCATCTTGCGTGCAGACGCCACGCGGCGGATGAGCCATTCCGCTGCACAAAATAAACCGACCGGAGCCCGCCGATTTGCCTCTTGCGCTTTTGTGGGTCTGTGAGAATGCTGGCTCAAACAAAGAGAAAACAGCGAGGGAGCGCCAACCGATGTCGTCAGCGCAAGCGAGTCCGGTCCGAACCGTGAAGGCCCAAACCGTGAAAGCCTACGACGTGGTCGTCGTCGGCGCGGGCTTTGCCGGCATGTACATGCTGCACCGTCTGCGCGGTCTTGGCTTCTCGGCGCGCGTCTATGAGCAGGGTGGTGGCGTCGGCGGCACCTGGTACTGGAATCGCTATCCCGGCGCGCGCTGCGATGTCGAGAGCATGCAGTATTCCTATTCGTTCTCGGAAGAGCTTCAGCAGGAGTGGGACTGGAGCGAGCGCTACGCGCCGCAGCCGGAGATACTGAACTACGCCAACCACGTTGCCGACCGTTTTGATCTTCGCCGCGACATCCAGTTCGACACCCGCGTCGAGCGCGCGGTATTCGACACGGGCGCGCAGTGCTGGTCGGTGACGACGTCTGACGGCTTGACGGTTGAGGCCCAGTTCATCGTGCTTGCGACCGGCTGCCTCTCGAACGCGCGCAGGCCCGACATCAAGGGCCTCGAGAGCTTCAAGGGACCTGTCTACCACACCGGCAGCTGGCCGCATGAACCGGTCGATTTCACCGGTCAGCGCGTCGGCCTCATCGGGACTGGTTCATCGGGTATCCAGTCGGCCCCCATCATTGCCGAGCAGGCGAGACATCTCACCGTGTTTCAGCGCACGGCGAATTTTTCGATTCCCGCGCGCAACGCCGCGCTGACCGACGAAGAACGCAGCAACGTCCGCAACACCTATCCGGAGATCCGCCGCTTCGCCCGCGAAGTCGCGCGCAACGGCATTTTCGCCGAGCAGCCCGATCGCGGCGCACTCGACGACAGCGACGAGACCAGGAATGGCAAATATTCGGCGCGCTGGGAGCGCGGCGGGCTCACCTTCATGTATGTCTACAACAATCTCGGCCTCGAGCGATCCGCGAACGATACCGCGGCGAACTTCGTGCGCGGCAAGATCGCCGAGATCGTGAAGGACCCCGAAACCGCGAAGCTGCTGCAGCCGAACAGCCATCCGATCGGCACCAAGCGGATCTGCATCGATACGGAGTATTTCGCGACCTTCAACCGGCCGAACGTCTCGCTGGTCGACATCAAGACCAATCCGATTGAGGAGATCACGGCGAATGCCGTGCGCGTCGCAGGCAAGGACCACGAGGTCGACGCGCTGGTGATGGCGACGGGCTTCGACGCCATGACCGGATCAGTCGCGAAGATCGACATCAGTGGCCCGGGCGGACGGACGCTGAACGAGAAGTGGGCGGAAGGCCCAAAGACCTATCTCGGGCTGATGAGCGCGGGCTTTCCGAACCTCTTCATCATCACCGGGCCCGGCAGTCCGTCGGTGCTCTCGAACATGATCGTCTCGATCGAGCAGCATGTCGACTGGATCGCCGATTGCCTCGTCCACATGCGCAGGCAGGGTGTTGCCACCATGGAGGCGAGCGGGGAGGCCGAGGACAAGTGGGTCGCCCATGTCAACGAGGTCGCCCACGGCACGCTCTATCCGCAGGCCAATTCCTGGTACATGGGCGCCAACATTCCAGGCAAGCCGCGCATCTTCATGCCCTATATCGGTGGCGTCGGCGTCTACCGCCGGATCTGCGACGAGGTCGCGGCGAAGGGATATGAGGGATTTTTGCTGGGTCGGGCCGGGCAGGGGCTGACAGCGGCTGCGTCATAGAGGCTGTCATTCCGGGGCGCGCCACCTGGCGCGAGCCCGGAATCCATCTCTTCGAGCATTTCCGCGGCCCGATGGATTCCGGGCTCGCCCTGCGGGCGCCCCGGAATGACAGGGGAGGGCTTGCCATGACGAAAAGTAGAGTTGCCCAGCCGGGCAATGCATTTTGGTACCCTTGCCATCGGCCATTCGCGGGCTAATTAATGCAGGCGCATCTTTTCGCCGGAGCCCCCGCATGACCGACGCCCCCGCCTACGTGCCGCCCAAAGTCTGGACCTGGAACAAGGAGAATGGCGGGCAGTTCGCCAGCATCAACCGGCCCATCGCCGGTCCCACCCACGACAAGGAGCTGCCGGTCGGCAAGCATCCCTTCCAGCTCTATTCGCTGGCGACGCCGAATGGCGTGAAGGTCACGGTGATGCTGGAGGAACTGCTGGCGCTCGGCCACAAGGGCGCCGAATACGATGCCTGGCTGATCAGGATCGGCAATGGCGACCAGTTCGGCAGCGGCTTTGTCGACATCAACCCGAACTCGAAAATTCCCGCGCTGGTGGACCGGTCCGGTCCCGAGCCTGTCAGGGTGTTCGAGTCCGGCTCGATCCTGGTCTACCTCGCCGAGAAGTTCGGCGCCTTCCTGCCGAAGGACATCAAGAGCCGCACCGAAGCGATGTCCTGGCTGTTCTGGCAGATGGGCAGCGCGCCCTATCTCGGCGGCGGTTTTGGTCACTTCTATGCCTACGCGCCGACCAAGATCGAATACGCCATCGACCGCTTTGCGATGGAGGTCAAGCGCCAGCTCGACGTGCTCGACCGGCGCCTCGCCGACAACGAGTACCTCGCGGGCCTTGAGTACACCATCGCCGACATCGCGGTGTGGCCCTGGTACGGCGCGCTCGCCAAGGGGCTGGTCTATGGCGCCGGCGAATTCCTGTCGGTGCAGGACTACAAGCACGTGCAGCGCTGGACCGACCAGATCGCCAAGCGCCCGGCCGTCAAGCGCGGCCGCATGGTCAACCGCGTCTCCGGCGATCCCGCCAGCCAGCTCCACGAGCGGCACGACGCCGGCGATTTCGACACCAAGACCCAGGACAAGATCGGCGAGCCGGCCGCGACGTAGTGCTGTCGTTGTAGGGTGGGCAAAGCATCTGCCGTCGCTCGCAGAGCGAGGGCGGATGCGTGCCCACCATCTTCGTCCCGCGCGAGAAATGGTGGGCACGTCGCGCGAAGTGCGCGCCTTTGCCCACCCTACGCGGCCTACTTCCCCTTCGCCCCCTCCGCGGCCGGAAACACCACGCGATCATCCGTGCGGCAGTAGCGATCTGCGAACATGCGGCCGATCGGGTGATAGCGGTCCATGTGCACCCGCATTGCCTTGTCGTCCCACAGCTCGTCGCGGATATGGAAGTGGACGCCTTCGCCCATGATCAGCCGGCGATCGTCGTTGACGTCGATCATCTTCCAGAGCTTGCACTCCATCGCCCAGGGCGTGTCGGCGAGCCGCGGCACGGCGATCCTGGTCGAGGGCGCGAGCTTCAGCCCGAGATAGTCGGGCTCGCCGATTTCGGGCGGAAAATCTCCGCTGCTCTCGTGCATGACCTTCGCCAGCGGCTCGTCGGCGAGGTTGACCACGAACTCGCCGGTGCGCTGGATGTTGAGAAACGTGTCCTTGTCTTGGCCGTTGGGCTTGCGGTTCGCCGCGAACATGCACAGCGGCGGATCTTCGCAGAAGGCGTTGAAGAAGCTGAACGGCGCGGCGTTGACGATTCCGGTCGGCCCGACCGAGGTCACCCACGCGATCGGCCGCGGCAGGATGAATGACGTCAGCACCTTGTAGCGCTCGCGTGGCGTCAGCTCGCTGGCGGCGTATTCCATGGTGGCTCCGTGAGTTGTCGCCGCGCCCATGTCCGCCGAAGCTTTAGCGAAGGCGGATGCGGGGAGAGGTCGAATTCGATCGCAGATCGAATTCGGGTAACGGGGTACAGGTCCCTCGATGATCTCATGTGTGGAGAGAGGCCCCTCACCCCAACCCTCTCCCCGTAAGAACGGGGAGAGGGAGAGGAGAGAGTCTTCACGCCATGCTCAGCTCGTGGCGTCCCACCACCATCCAGTGAACCTCGTCCGGGCCGTCGGCGAAGCGCAGGTGGCGGACGTCCTGGTACATCTCCGCGAGCGGGGTCCAGTGCGAGATGCCGGTGGCGCCGTGCATCTGGATCGACTGGTCGATGATCTTGCAGGCGCGCTCCGGCACCATGGCCTTGACCATGGAGACCCAGACGCGGGCCTCCTTGTTGCCGAGCACGTCCATGGCCTTGGCGGCCTTCAGCACCATCAGCCGCATCGCCTCGATCTCGCAGCGCGCCTGCGCGATGATCTGCATGTTGCCGCCGAGATGGGCGATCTTCTTGCCGAACGCCTCACGGGTGAGGCCACGCTGCACCATCAGATCCAGCGCCTTCTCGGCCTTGCCGATGGTGCGCATGCAATGATGGATGCGGCCCGGGCCGAGGCGGAGCTGCGAGATCTCGAAGCCGCGGCCTTCGCCCAGCAGCATGTTTTCCTTGGGCACACGGACGTTGTTGAAGCGCATGTGCATGTGGCCGCGTGGGGCGTGATCCTGGCCGAACACGTACATGGGCCCGAGCACCTCGACGCCGGGCGTGTCGCGCGGCACCAGGATCTGCGACTGCTGCTTGCTCGGCGCCGCATCCGGATTGGTCTTCACCATCACGATTAGGATCTTGCAGCGGGGATCGCCGACGCCGGAGATGTAGTACTTCTCGCCGTTGATGACCCATTCGTCGCCGACGAGCTTTGCGGTCGTCGAAATGTTCTTGGCGTCGGAGGAGGCGACGTTCGGCTCGGTCATGACATAGGCTGAGCGGATCTCGCCGTTCATCAGCGGCTTCAGCCACTTCTCCTTCTGCTCCTTGGTGCCGACGCGCTCCAGCACTTCCATGTTGCCGGTGTCGGGCGCCGAGCAGTTCATCGTCTCGGAGGCCAGCGGACTCTTGCCGAGTTCGGAGGCGATATAGGCGTAGTCGAGATTCTTCAGGCCCTGGCCGGTCTCGTCGTCGGGCAGGAAGAAGTTCCAGAGGCCTTCCTTCTTCGCCTTGTTCTTGGCGACCTCGAGCACCTCGAGCTGCTTCGGGGTGAAGCTCCAGCGATCCTCTTTGCCTTCGCCGGCCTTGGTGAACTCGATCGACATCGGCTCGACGGTGTCGCGGATGAATTTCCTGACGTGATCGTAGAGCGGCCGGACCTGGTCCGACATGCGGAGATCGTTGAGCTCGTCGCCGGGATTGAGGGTGTAGTTGGTGGTGCGGGGTATGTAGGCGTGTTTTGTCATTGTTCCTCCCGGGGTCACTGAGATCGCGTTGGGTTGGAGAATAGTCGCAGCGCGCGCAAAGTGCGAGCGCGCTTTTTTTCACGCGAGCCATCCCATCTCATGGAATATCGCAATGACGTTTCAAACACTGTTTGAGCGAGCTCGGCATCGCGGCGGCGACAGTCGGATGACCTGCCTGCTCGCAGATCTTCAGCAGGCGTCTTGCGATCTGACCATGTGGGTTGGTCGACGGGGCGCGCCAGCAGACCCGCGGCTCCTCTGGCCGGTTCCGGACTGATTCCCGGCGGCTATTGGGACTTTTGCGCGCCGCTGTAACCGGCTAACCTCCGGCTCGCGCAGAGGGAGAGAGCATATGAGTTCTTCCGTTGTACGCGAAGTGCAGTTTCCTAAGCAGCCGGCGCTCCAGTTGATCTACGATACAGCGCCGATCGGGCTTGCTTATCTTTCGCCGGACTGCCGCTATTTGCAGATCAACCAGCGCCTCACCGAGATCTGCGGTATCTCGGTCGAAGGCCATCTCGGGCATACGGTGCGGGATTGCGTGCCCGGGCTCGCATCCGCCGTCGAGGGCATCGTTCGCTCCATCATGGAAACCGGCGAGCCGGTCACCGGGATCGAGGTTTATGGCCAGCGTCCCGGCTATAATGACGAGCGCTGCTGGATCACCTACTGGCATCCGCAGCGCGGACCGAACGGCAACATCGTCGGCGTCAACGTCGCGGCGGAGGAGATCACCGAACGCAAGCGCAGCGAACGCGAGCTCCGCAGTGCCCGCGACGCGGCCGAGGCGGCGTTGCAACGCCTGAAGGAGGCTCAGGATTCACTGGTCGAGGCGGAGAAGCTCGCGGCTCTCGGACGGCTGGTGGCCGGCGTGGCACACGAGATCAACAGTCCTGTCGGCACCAGCCTGACCGTCACCTCTGCGCTTGAGCGCAAGGCGGTAAAGTTTGCGGCGGAAGTCGCGCGAGGCGGGCTGAAGCGATCGAGCTTGAATGAGTTCGTCACGGTCGTTCAGACCGCATCAACGCATCTGGCCGACAATCTCGCCCGCGCGGCCGAATTGATCCAGGCGTTCAAGCAGGTCGCGGTCGATCAAGGCTATCTCGAGCGCCGCAGCTTCGATCCGGGCGAGCTAACGCGACAGGTTGCCGCGAGTCTACAGCAGGAATTGCGGAAGAACGGTTTGGCGCTCAATGTCGATTGCCAGCCCGGTCTCGCAATGAACAGCTATCCCGGTCCATACGCACAGGTGGTGACAAACCTGATTAAGAACGCGATGGTGCACGCGTTTCCGCACGGCAAGAGCGGCAGCATCAACATCGAGATTCGCACGTGCGGCCGGGATGATATCGAGATCACCATTTCCGACAATGGCTGCGGCATGAGCGAGGACCTCCGCCGGCAAGCCTTCAATCCGTTCTTCACGACGCGTCGCAGTCAGGGCAGCATCGGCCTCGGCCTGCACGTCGTCCATAACATCGTCTTGAATCGGCTGGGCGGCCGCATCAATCTCGAAAGCGAGCCAGGCGAGGGGACCCGGATCGGAGTGATTGCGCCGCGAGTGGCGCCCGAGCCAAGCGATGCCTAATGAGGATGCTGTCCGTCGACGGCAGAGAATATCCCTGCCATCGACGGCGCAGTGAGTGCTTCGCTCACGCCATCCGATGCATCGCGCAGATCTTGTTACCGTCGAGATCGCGCAAATAAGCGATGTAGAGCTTGTTCCCTGCGCCCTCGCGGATGCCGGGCGGATTCTCGATCGGCGTTCCGCCGGCGGCGATACCAGCGGCGTGCCACTTGTCGACCTGCTCAGGCGAGTTGGCGGCAAAGCCGATGGTGCCGCCATTCGCGCAGGTGGCGGCCTCGCCGTTGATTGGCTTCGTCACCGAGAACACGCCGGTCTTGGTGATGTAGAAGATGCGATGGCCGTCGACCCTGGCCGGGCGCACCTCGAGAGTACCGAGAAGGTTGTCGTAAAAGGCCTTGGCCTTGTCGAGGTCGTTGGTGCCGATCATGATGTGCGAGAACATTTGCCCATTCCCCTCAGAGTTTGTAGCCCG
Organism: Bradyrhizobium sp. Unk1; assembly: GCF_059512345.1. Lineage (NCBI taxonomy): Bacteria > Pseudomonadati > Pseudomonadota > Alphaproteobacteria > Hyphomicrobiales > Nitrobacteraceae > Bradyrhizobium > Bradyrhizobium sp. Unk1. The sequence goes on along the minus strand of NZ_JCAMOP010000019.1, from coordinate 147,523 downwards.
GATGGAGCGCAGCGAAATCCGGGTCTTGCTTGCTTTTGAAATCCCGGATTACGCTTCGCTCCATCCGGGCTACGAGATTCAAAACGCCGTGTAGCCGCCGTCGATCACGAACGTATCCGCGGTGTGATACGACGATGCCTTGCTCATCAGATACACCGCGATGCCGCCGAAATCGCTGGCCTCGCCGAAGCGCCGCATCGGAATGCGCGGCATCACATTGGCGACGAACTTCTCGTTGGCCATGATGCCCGCGGTCATGTCGCTCTTGATCCAGCCGGGCAGGATCGCATTCGCGGTGACGCCGTGGCGCGCCAGCTCGACGCCGAGCGCGCGCACCAGCGCGTTGATCGCGGCCTTGGTCGCGGCATAATGCTCGTTGCGCGCAGTGCCGAAGATCGAGGCGAGGCTCGATGTCGCGACCAGCCGGCCGAAGGGATCGCCGGCATTGGCGCGCTCGGTCATGTGTTTTGCTGCGGCCTGGAACGCGTGGAACACGCCGTCCAGATTGGTCGCAAACATGGTGCGCCACTCTTCCTCGGTGCGCTCGATGAAAGAGCGCCGGCCGCCGCCGCCGATGCCGGCATTGGCGAAGCAGCCGTCGACCCGGCCGAAAATGTCGAGCGTGGCCTTCATAGCGGCATTGACCGAGGCCGGATCGGTGACGTCGCAGACGCGGCTGTCGACCTTGCCTGATAGCCCCGTCATGCTCGCGGCAGCAGCCTTGTTCTTGTCAGGATTGCGGCCCCAGATCGAGACGCTGCAGCCCTGGCCGGCGAGCGCCTGCGCGATGCCGAGCCCGATACCGCCATTGCCGCCGGTGATCACGGCGACGCGGCCGGTCAGGTCGAAAAGGTTCATGGCGCGTTTCCTCTTCTTGGCACGGGCGCGCGCCAGCCTGTGCGCGCAAGATTGTGCGATACGACGACAAGGTATGTTCGGACCACCATGGACAAGGCCGCGACAAAAATCAAATATGCGCCCCGGCAAAACTAATTCCGGTCTGCGAAACATCGCTAGTACCAACTGACGAGGAAACCATGCAGTTCAAACACGTCACGCTAGATTTCGATGGCTCGGTCGCGATCCTCCGGCTCGACCATCAGGAGGTGATGAACGCGGTCTCCATGGACATGCTGGGCGGCCTCTCCGATGCGCTCGACGCGATCGAGGAGAAGAAGGGCGACGTGCGCTGCGTGGTGCTGACCGGCGCCGGGCGGGCGTTCTGCACCGGCGCGAATCTGCAAGGGCGCAACAACCAGTCGAAGAAGGCCAAGGCCGGCCTGACGCTGGAGACCGGCTTTCATCCCTTCCTGCGCCGCATCCGCAATCTGCACTGCCCCATCGTCACCGCCGTCAACGGCCCGGCGGCCGGCGCCGGCATGAGCTTCGCGCTGCTCGGCGACATGATTTTGTGCGCGCGGTCCTCTTACTTTCTTCAAGCCTTCCGCCGCATCGGCCTGGTGCCGGATTGCGGCTCGACCTGGCTGCTGCCGCGTCTCGTCGGCCGGGCGCGCTCGATCGAATTGTCGCTGATGGGCGAGCGCCTGCCGGCCGAGAAGGCGCTGGAATGGGGCCTCGTCAACCGCGTCTACGACGACGGCGTGCTGATGGAGGAGGCGATGAATCTAGCGCGCGACCTTGCGAGCGGCCCGACGGTCGCGCTGTCGCTGATCCGCAAGCTCTACTGGGACAGCCCCGAAAATTCGTTCGAGGATCAGCTCAATCTCGAATTCCAGTGCCAGCTGCGCGCCGGCGACACGGACGATTTCCGTGAAGGCGTTGGCGCGTTTCTGGAGAAGCGCCCGGCGCAGTTCAAAGGCAAATGATCGAGCCGCAACTTGGACGAATCGTCAGCTCCTGGCACGCGGGTGCCTTCGGAGTAGCCAATTCTAAGAGGCTCTCCGGAGGCGCGAGCCAGGAAACCTGGTCGTTTGATATCATGCACCCTGACGGCTTGGCGGGGGCGATCTTACGCCGTGCGCCTCAGGGGTATGGGGCCGCACCGACGCGAGCAGCCGGCTTGGCAGCTGAGGCGAAGCTGATGCAGCTCGCGTTTGAAGCCGGTGTTCCTTCACCTCGTGTGCTGTACGTGCTGAGACCGGAAGATGATCTCGGTACCGGTTTCATCATGGAGCGCGTCGAAGGAGAAACTATCGCGCGGAAGATCCTTCGCGATGCCAAGTTTGCTAGAGCTCGGCCGAAGCTCGCGCGGCAGCTTGGGGAAGTATTGGCAGGCCTGCACAGGCTGCCGCTGTCGAAACTGCCCGAGCTGCGCAGCCGGTCCGCGACCCAGGAGATCGGCGAGTTCGAGCGCGACTATCGTAGCCTGAACTGGCCCAAGCCCGTGTTCGAGCTGGCGCTGCGCTGGCTGCGCGACCATGATCCGGGGCCGTCGGCCGAGACCACGTTGGTGCACGGCGATTTCCGCAACGGCAATCTCATCATCGGCGCCGACGGCGTCCGTGCCGTGCTCGACTGGGAGCTCGCCCATCTCGGCGATCCCATGGAGGATCTCGGCTGGGTCTGCGTCAATTCCTGGCGCTTTGGCGAGATCGACAAGCCGGTGGGTGGTTTTGGCACACGCGAGGAATTGTTCGCCGGCTACGAAGCGGCAGGCCGAAGAGTCGATCCCGTGCGCGTCAAATTCTGGGAAGTGATGGGCACGCTGCGCTGGGGCATCATGTGCGGCGGCATGATGCAGCGATTCCGCGAGGGGCCGGATCATTCGATGGAGCGCGCCATGATCGGCCGCCGCGCCTCCGAGACCGAGATCGATCTGTTGCGGCTGCTGGCGCCGCGCGGGAGCTGACCATGCAGGACGAACCGACCCCGATCGAGCTGACCAAGGCGGTCGCCGATTTCCTCCGCAACGACATCACGCCGCTGATCTCCGGCCATCAGGCCTTCAAGTTGCGCGTCGCCATCAACATCCTCGACCTCGTGACGCGGCAGCTGACGCAGGAGGAGGGGTGCGACGCGAAGGAGGTCGAGCGTTTGCGCGCGCAGCTCGGCATGGACGGCTCGGTCGCCGATCTCAACCGAGCGCTCGCCGATCGCATCGCGAAAGGCGAGATCGACCTCGCAACGCCGGGTCTCGCCGAGCATCTGTGGGCGACCACGATGGACAAGCTCGCGGTCGATCAGCCGAATTACGCGTCGTACAAGCGGGAGCTGGGGCGGGGCGGGTAGGGAGGTCGCGCGCCTCATACTCACTGTCATCGCCCGCGAAAGCGGGCGATCCAGTATTCCAGAGACCGCAGTGACATACAGAGAAGCCGCTGCGTACTGGATGCCCGGTCAAGCCGGGGCATGACACCGATGATGTTGGGGGCGCTCGTCGTCGTGACGGGAGACCTCTTACTTCCCCACCCATTTCGGCGGCCGCTTCTCCGAAAACGCCTTCGGGCCCTCGATATAGTCCTGCGAGGCCACCATCGCCTTCACCGCCGGATATTCCCGCTGCTCCTCGATCGCCTGCTCCAGTGACACGGCAAGCCCCTTCTGGATGGTCTGCTTCGAGGCCCGGATCGACATCGGCGAGTTCTTGGTGATCATCTCCGCCCAGCGCAGCGCGGCGGTCAGCGCCTCGCCCTGCGGCACCACCTCGTTGACGAAGCCGAGCTCATGGCCCTCCTTGGCGCTGACATGGCGCGCGGTGAGGATCATGCCCATGGCGCGCTTCAGTCCGATCTGGCGCGGCAGCCGGTGCAGGCCGCCGGCAAGTGCGGCGAGGCCGACGCGCGGCTCGGGCAGGGCGAAGGTTGCGTTCTCGGACGCGATGATCAGATCGCAGGCCAGCGCGATCTCGAAGCCGCCGCCCATGGCGACGCCGTTGACCGCAGCGATGATCGGCTTGTCGCAGTCGAAGCGCGAGGTGAGGCCGGCAAAGCCGCCCTTGTCCCAGCCGCGCTTGCCGCCGGCGGCCTGCCACTTCAGATCGTTGCCGGCGCAGAACGCCTTGTCGCCGGCACCGGTGACGATCGCGACCCACTGCTCGGCATCGGCCGAGAAATCGTCGAACACCTTCTGAAGTTCGAAATGCGCGTCGGTGTGGAGCGCGTTGTAGACCTCGGGCCGCGACAGCGTGATGATCGTGATCGGCCCCTTGCGTTCCACCTTTGAGAATTTCAGATCCATCGCGCGCTCCCGCATTTTCTCGTGAAGGAATATTGCGGACATACTAGCGCGCGTCAGTGCCGCGACACCATCGAATTGCGCGGACGCGCCTTGCGCCTGTCACACGCCTTGCCTTGCTTGACTTGCGCGCGCACTTCTCACCTTAATCGCGCGAAGCGAAAAGCGCGGTAGCGCCTTAACGCAAAACAACAAAATCAATCCGGGAGAGAGCCGTGGATTTCTCATTGCCTGCCGATCTCGTCACCTATCTCGGAGAACTCGATCGTTTCATCGAACGCGAGATCAAGCCGCTCGAACAAGCCGACGACAACATCCGCTTCTTCGATCATCGCCGCGAATGGGCGCGCACCGATTTCGACAATGGCGGCCTGCCGCGCCATGAATGGGAAGCGCTGCTGCGCAAGGCCAAGGATCTCGCGGATGCCGCCGGCCATCTGCGCTTTCCGGTGCCGAAGCAATATGGCGGCAAGGACGGCTCCAACCTCTGGATGGCCGTGATACGCGAGCACTTTGCCGCCAAGGGTCTCGGCCTGCACAACGATCTCCAGAACGAGCACTCCATCGTCGGAAACTTTCCTGTCGTCACGATGCTCGACCGCTATGGCCGCGACGACCAGAAGGCGATGATCGACGGCTCGATCAAGGGCAAGTACCGCATCACCTTTGGCTTGACGGAGCCGCATCACGGCTCGGACGCCACCCATATGGAGACGCGCGCGGTGCCCGCGACCCGCGACAACATCAAGGGCTGGATCATCAACGGCGAGAAGATGTGGACGACCGGCATGCACGTCGCCACGCATTGCGCGCTGTTCGCGCGCACCTCGGGCAATGACGGCGATGCCCGCGGCATCACCTGCTTCCTGGTGCCGGCCAAGAGCCACGGCGTGAAGGTCGAAGAATATATGTGGACCTTCAACATGCCAACCGACCATCCCCGCGTCAGCTTTACGGACGTGTTCGTGCCGGAGGATGCGCTGTTCGGCGAAGTCGGCCGCGGCCTGTCGCTGGCGCAGTGCTTTGTCCACCAGAACCGCATCCGCCAGGCGGCAAGCTCGCTCGGCGCCGCCGTCTACTGCATCAACGAGAGTGTGAAATACGCGCGCGAGCGAAAGCCGTTCGGTAGGGCGCTCGCCGAGAACCAGGCGATCCAGTTCCCGCTGGTCGAGCTCGCCACGCAAGCCGAGATGCTGCGCCTGTTGATCCGCAAGACCGCGTGGGAGATGGACCAGCTCACCGAGGAGCAGATCGAGCGCACGCTTTCCGACCGCGTCTCCATGTGCAACTACTGGGCAAACCGCCTCTGCTGCGAATCCGCCGACCGTGCCATGCAGGTCCACGGCGGCATGGGCTATTCACGCCACAAGCCGTTCGAGCACATCTACCGCCATCACCGCCGCTACCGCATCACGGAGGGGAGCGAGGAGATCCAGATGCGCAAGGTGGCGGGGTTTTTGTTCGGGTATATGGGGCCGGGGAAGCATTAGCTGCTGGTGCGAGCACAGCTATCGTAGGGTGGGCAAAGCGAAGCGTGCCCACCACATCTCCCGGTATCGAAGAATGGTGGGCACGGCGCTCTGCGCCTTTGCCCACCCTCGGGCACCGCGGGTTCAATTCACCCGCCGATCCTTCCCCGCCCAATACGGCTCCCTCAACTGCCGCCGCAAGATCTTGCCTGACGGGTTCCTCGGCAGCGCCGGCAGGAACTCCACGCTCTTCGGCGTCTTGAACCCGGCAATGCGTTCGCGGGTGAAGTTGATGATGTCGGTGGCGGTCGCCTGCTTGCCGGGCTTCATCACCACGACGGCCTTCACCGCCTCGCCCCATTTGTCGTCGGGCACGCCGATCACGGCTGCTTCCGCGACGTCGGGATGATCGCACAGCGCGCTCTCGACCTCGGCCGGGTAGATGTTCTCGCCGCCGGAGATGATCATGTCCTTGATGCGGTCGTGGATGTAGAGATAGCCGTCCTCGTCCACATAGCCGGCGTCACCGGTGCGCAGCCAGCCATCGCCGCGCAGCGTCGCCGCAGTCGCCTCAGGCAGGTTCCAGTAGCCCGCCATGTTCGAGCCCGAGCGCGTCGCGATCTCGCCGACCTCGCGCGGCGGCAGTGGTTTGCCGTCCGCATCGAGGATTGCGATCTCGACGCCCGGCAGCGCCTTGCCGGCCGATCGCATCCGCTCGAGGCCCTCGACATGGTCCTCCGGCGGCAGCGCGACGATGGTGCCTGTCGTCTCGGTCATGCCGTACATCTGCACGAAGCCGCATTTGAAGACCTCGATGCATTCCTTCAGCAGCGCCGCCGGAATCGGCGAGGCGCCATACAGCATGTATTTCAGCCGCGAGAAATCGACTGTCCTCGCGCGCGGCTGCCGCACCACGAACTGCATCGCCGCCGGCACCATGAACAGCTTTGTGATGCCCGACTGCTCGAAGAAATCCAAAACCTTGGTCGGATCGAACTCGCGCGCGATCACGCCGCGGGCGCCGTGATAGAGGCCCATCACGCCCCAGCCGGAGCCGCCGATGTGAAAGATCGGCATCGCCACCAGCGACACGTCGTCGATGGACCACCGGTTCCATTCCGGCTTGTCCGCGGCATTGCCGGTCTGCACGAGGTTGAGGAAGTTCGCATGCGACAGCATCGCGCCCTTCGGCTTGCCTGTGGTGCCTGACGTGTAGAGCTGGATCGCGATATCCCTGGTGTCGATCGGCACCCTGGGATCATCGCCGCTCTGCGCATCGCGCCAGGCCGTAAAATCTTGCCATTCCGGCGCGCCGCCTTCGGTGGTGATGACAGTGCGCACGCCAGGCAACTGGTCCTTGATCTGGCGGACCTGCGTGATGAACTCCGGTCCTGCGAATAGCACCGGCGCCCTGCAATCCGCGACGATGAAGGCGACCTCGGGCCCTGCGAGACGCCAATTCACCGGCGCCATCACCACCCCGGCCTTCATCGCGCCCATCAGCAGCTCGAAATAAAGGTCGCTGTTCTTGCCGAGATAGGCGATGCGGTCGCCCTTCTCCACGCCCATCGCGATCAACGCGTTGGCGACCTTGTTGGTCTTGACGTTAAACTCGGCAAAGCTGGTGACGCGGCCCTCGAACTCATAGGCGGTGGCGTCGCCGCGGCTCGTCGCGCGCTCGCGCACCATGTCGGCGAGATTCGCCAATGGCTGTGTGGTGGACATGTCTCTCCCGTGGCGTCTTGTTTTTATGCCTGGGAGTGTGGCGCCATCCGCGGGTGAAGACAAGATGGGAGAGGCCCCGCCGTCGTTCCGGACAAGCGCAGCGCAGGGACCCATGCTGCTGCTTCCGCGTTTGAAGAGAGATGGGCCCCGGCTCAGCAGCGCACCACGCCGAAGGCGGCGCGCCGCGCTGCGTCCGGGGCAGAGAGAGCATCACCCCCGCTTGGCCCGGTCCTTCTCGTTCTGCGCCATGATGCTCTCGCGCGCGGTTTTCCAGTCGTCGTCGCTCCAGTCGCGGAGCTGGTAGAAATTGCCGCCCATCGCCAGCGCCTGCGCGCCGTCCATCGCGATGGTCTCGCCGCTGATCCAGTCGCAGCCGCCGGAGATCAGGAACACCGCGAGGTTCTGCAATTCCTCCATGGTGCCGACGCGGCCCATCGGGTTCATCGCCTTGGTGCGCGCGCCGGCTTCGTCGCCGGGCTTGATGCGCTTGCTCATGCCCTCGGTCGGGATCTCGCCCGGCGCGATCGTGTTGAGGCGGATGCCGTACCGGCCCCATTCGGTCGCGAGCGACATCGTCATGGCGTGGATCGCCGACTTGCTCATCGCCGACGGCACCACGTAAGGCGAGCCGTTGCGCACCCAGGTCGTGGTGATGGAAACGACATTGCCGGGCTGCTTCAAGGCGATCCAGCGCTTGCCGACCGCATGGGTCACGTAGAACGTGCCGTGCATGACGATGTTGGCGACGGCATCGAAGCCGCGCGGCGACAGCTCTTCGCTGCGCGAGATGAAATTGCCGGCCGCGTTGTTGATGAGATCGGTGAGGGGGGCGTCACGAAAGATGGTCTCGACCATCTCTTCGACCGCGAGCGCGTTGCGGATGTCGACGCCGTGGCTGGTGACGCGGCCGCCATACTGATCCATCAGCTCGGTCGCGGTCTCGTCGCAGACGATCTTGCGCCGGCCGCAGATGTGCACTTCGGCGCCGAGCTGAAGGAAGCGCGCCGCCATCGACTTGCCGAGCCCGGTGCCGCCGCCGGTCACGAGAATGCACCGCCCAGCCAGAAGATTTTCCTTGAACATGGCTGTTTCTCCCGTACGGATTGTCAGTTAATTGGTCGATTGACTAAATCCGCCCGTCAGCTTTCTGTAAAGCGGCACCGAACAAGAACAGGGGAGAATTCATCCATGGAAGAGCGCGTCTCGATCTCGATCTCGGAAGGCGTCGCCGACGTGCGCCTGGTGCGCGCCGACAAGATGAATGCGCTCGATCAGGCGATGTTCGAGGCCCTTGTTGCCGCAACCGACCGGCTTTCCAAAGAAAAAGGCGTGCGTGTCGTCGTGCTCTCGGGCGAAGGCCGCGCCTTCTGCGCCGGTCTCGACATGGGGCGTTTTGCCGCCATGAAGGAGACAGGCGGCAACGGAATTCCGGGTGGCGAAAATCGCGATCTCACCAAGCGCACCCATGGCCAGGCGAACTTCCCGCAACAGGCGGTGTGGGGATGGCGCCAGCTTCCGGTTCCCGTGATCGCGGCCGTGCACGGCGTTGCTTTCGGCGGTGGCTTCCAGCTCTCGCTCGGCGCGGACATGCGCTTCCTTAGCCCCGATGCGCGGATGTCGGTGATGGAGATCAAATGGGGCCTCGTGCCCGACATGGCGGGCACGCCGATCCTGGCCTCGCTCGTGCGCGACGACATATTGCGCGATCTCACCTACACCGGCCGCATCTTCTCGGCGCAGGAGGCGATGAGCTACGGCCTCGCGACGCGCATCTGCGACGACCCGCGCGCCACGGCTCTCGAAGTCGCGCGCGAGATCGCCGGCAAGAGCCCCGATGCGATCCGCGCCGCCAAGCGTTTGCTCAACAATCTCTCGGTCGACCCCGGCCCGGCGCTGCTCGCCGAGTCCGTCGAGCAGCAGAAGCTGATCGGCAGTGCGAACCAGACCGAAGCGGTGCGCTCCAATCTGGAGAAGCGCGCGGCGAAGTATGCGGATTAGCACAGACCTCATCCCGAGGAGCCGCGAAGCGGCGTCTCGAGGGATGGGCCATGGGCTCTCATGGTTCGAGACGGCGCTGTGCGCCTCCTCACCATGAGGGTCGACAACAACAAAGAAAAAACAAAAATGAGCGAAACGTCAGAGTTCCTCGGCATCGTCTCCGGCGAGCGCCGCCGCGCCCACGCCGAAATCGCCACCCGCGCCGATCGCATCGCGAGCGGCCTCGCCAAAATCGGCGTCAAGCAAGGCGATTGCGTCTGCATGCTGATGCGCAACGACATCGCCTTTCTCGAAGCTGCCTACGCCGCGATGCGGCTAGGGGCCTATGGCGTGCCGATCAACTGGCACTTCAAGCCGGAGGAGATCAACTACATCCTCAACGATACCGGCACGTCCGTGCTGATCGGGCATGCCGACATGCTGCATGCCTTGCGCGATGCCATTCCGAAGGGCGTCACCGTGCTCAGCGTGCCGACGCCGCCTGAGATCCTGTCCAACTACAAGATCGATCCCGGTCATCTGAAGACGCCGGACTTCGCGATGGATTTCGAATCCTGGCTTGCGCAACACCAGCCCTATGACGGCCCAATCGTGCCGCAGCCCATGAACATGATCTACACCTCAGGGACGACCGGCCATCCCAAGGGCGTGCGGCGCAATGCGCCCACGCCGGAACAGGCGGCGGCCGGCGAGCGCATGCGTGCGATGATCTATGGGCTCAAACCCGGCGCTCGCGCGATCCTGCCGGGTCCGCTCTATCACTCCGCGCCGAACTCGTTCGGCATTCGCGCCGGCAAGCTCGACGGCGCGCTGGTGCTGATGCCGCGCTTCGAGCCCGAAGAATTTCTGGACCTGATCGAACGATACAAGATCGACACCATCTTCATGGTGCCGACCATGTTCATCCGCCTGATGAAGCTGCCGGAGGCGGTGCGCGGGAAGTATGATGTCTCGTCGCTGCGCCACATCATCCATGCCGCAGCGCCATGTCCGGCCGACGTCAAACGCGCCATGATCGAATGGTGGGGGCCGGTGATCTACGAATTCTACGGCTCGACCGAATCCAGCGCGGTCACCTTCGCGACCTCTGAAGATGCGCTCAAAAGGCCCGGCACTGTCGGCAGGATTTCGCCCGGTGCCGAACTGCGCTTCATCGGCGATGACGGCCGCGTGCTCCCCGTGGGCGAGATCGGCGAGATCTATTCCCGCATGGCCGGGATGGCCGACTTCACCTACCACAACAAGCCGGAGAAGCGCACCGAGATCGACCGCGACGGTTTCATCACCTCGGGCGACGTCGGCTACATCGACGAGGACGGCTACGTCTTCATCTGCGACCGTAAGCGCGACATGGTGATCTCGGGCGGCGTCAACATCTATCCGGCCGAGATCGAATCCGTGCTTCACGCCGTGCCCGGCGTGCATGATTGCGCGGTGTTCGGCATCCCCGATGCCGAGTTCGGCGAGGCGCTGATGGCCGTGGTCGAGCCGCAACCGGGTGTCACACTCGATGCCGGCGATATCCGCACCCGGCTCAAGGGCTCGCTCGCCGATTACAAGGTGCCCAAGCACATCGAGATCCGCAGCGGGCTTCCGCGCGAAGATTCAGGAAAGATCTTCAAACGTCGCCTCCGTGATCCCTATTGGGAGCAGGCGGGGCGGAAAATTTGAGGGCCTTGTAGCCCGGATGGAGCGAAGCGCAATCCGGGGCGGTGCTCGCGTCAAAAAGACCCCGGATTTCGCTGCGCTCCATCCGGGCTACGAACACAGGAACGAATGATCATGACCGACGCCGCAAACGAAGTGCTCTACGAGGTCGCCGACCACATCGCGGTGATCACGCTGAATGCGCCGGAGCGCATGAACACCATCTCCGGCCCGATGTTGAACGATCTGGCGCGGCTGCTGACCGAAGCCAACGAGGACAAAAACGTCCGCGTCGTGATCCTCACCGGCAAGGGCAGGGCGTTCTGCGCCGGCCTCGACCTGCGCAAGGAGCGCGACGGCAACGGCCTCAGCGCCGCGTCCTCGCCGACCACGATCAATCTCCGCAACACGCCGCCGACGGTTTTGCAGGCGATGGACAAGCCGACCATCTGCGCCGTCAACGGCGGCGCGGCCGGCTATGGCATGGACACCGCGCTCGGCTGCGACATCCGCATCATGGCGGAGTCCTCGAAGCTCGCCGCCGCCTTCGTCAAGCGCGGCGTCGTGCCCGAATCCGGCGGCACCTGGCTGTTGCCGCGGATGCTCGGCTGGGCCAAGGCTTCCGAGCTGATCTTCACCGGCCGGACGCTAAGCGCCCGCGAGTGTCTGGAATGGGGCCTCGCCAACGAGGTCGTGCCGGATGTCGACTTGATGGGCCGCGCCCGCGCCATCGCCTGCGAAATCGCCGCCAACGCGCCGCTCGCGGTGCAGGCCTCCAAGCGCATGATGCGGATGGGCCTCAACGAGAACTTTTCAGATCACGTCCATCACGTCTATCTCCAGCTCCTGCCGCTGTTCAAAACCCAGGACATGGCCGAGGGCATGAAGGCGTTCATGGAGAAGCGCGAGGCGAAGTTCGAGGGGCGGTAGCCGACGCGGGCTGGTACGCGCTGGGGTAGCAATCATCGATCGGCTCGGCTAGGTTGGCGTTCCCACGCTAACCCCCTGCGATCACCCATGCCCTCATACCGCGCCGGTCCCGGCTTCTTCGAAGTCCCTCATGCCGCCGTCTACGCGCTGATGACGGTGACGGTCCTCGCGTCGGGGTTCTGCTTCATCCTGGCGGGCGGCGCGTCGGCGCCGGCAGAGTTGCTGTATCGGTCCGGCGGCATGTATGCGACCGCAATCGCGCGGCATGAGTACTGGCGCCTCGTCGCTTATGGCTTCCTGCACGTCAATTTCGTCCACCTCACCATGAACATGTTGTGCCTGGTGCTGTGGGGCGCACATCTCGAGCGGCGGGTCGGACCGGCCTATTTCCTCATCATCTACCTCTGCGCGATGGTGTTCGGTGCCGTCATCGGCAATGGCATCCATTCCACCCCTTATTTGACGGTCGGCGCATCCGGCGCCACGTCGGGCATTTTGGGCGCACTGCTTTGCCTGTGGATTCTCGGCAAGCTCGACCTCAGGCTTGATTTCTTCGCCATCAACATCGGATTGAACATCGTGTTCGCGTTCAGCAATTCGCGGATCGATTGGGGCGTCCATCTCGGCGGCTTTGCGGCGGGCTTGATTGCATGCGCATTGCTGGACCTTGTCGAGAAGGCGAATGCCTATGTCCTTCGCTGCAAGTTTCCCGAAATCGTGAAGGTCAATCTGACCCTGCTTGCTTGCGTCACCGCGCTGTGGGCCTGGAACGGTCAGGCCCACGCCACTTCCGGATGGGGTCTGATGATCGTCGTCGTGGTCGCATGCTGTGCCGTCGTGAAGCTGGTCGATCTCGCGCTCTCCATGAAGAAGGGTCTCGCGATCGTCGTGACGGCCTTGGCCGGAATGAACGCTGCCGCCGTGATGCTTTGCGGTTGGGCTCTGGCGTTTTATTGCTGGCCCCACATGCCAATTGGATACATTCCGCTCGACATTTTTCTTGTCATATTTTGCCCCTATCCCTTTTTCATCTCGGGAGTCGCCGCGATTGGCGTCGCCGCGCTGACGCTTTGTCTCGGCGCGAAGGAGATTTCGCGAGGGATCGAGGATGTTGGATTCGTCGCCACGTCGCTGCGTGCCGAACGCAGCCGGCGTCATGGACTATGACCTCGGGGGGCGTGCTATAGTGAGGGGGTCATTGACCCCGCGGATAAAGCCATGACCCCCGTTTCCATCCTGCTCAACATCCTCTGGATTCTCATCGGCGGTGCCTGGATGGCGTTCGGCTGGCTGGTTGCCGCAGTCATCATGGCCGTCACCATCATCGGCCTGCCCTGGGCACGGGCGGCGTTCAACATCGCCGTCTACACGCTGCTGCCGTTCGGCTCGAGAGCGGTCAACCGCTACGAGGTCACCGGCACGAGCGACATCGGCACCGGCCCACTCGGGGTGATCGGCAATATCATCTGGTTCGTGCTCGCCGGCTGGTGGCTGGCGCTCGGCCACCTCGTGACCGCGCTGGTTCTCGCCATCACCATCATCGGCATCCCCTTCGCCTGGGCCCATCTGAAGCTCGCCGGCATCGCGCTCTGGCCGATCGGCAAAGTGATCGTGCCGGCCTAGCCGCAAGGAGCGATCGTCCCTTTCAGTGTGCGCCGCCCCCAACTTCATCTTGCGCTGCGGCAAAAAACTTGCACACTCGGCTGAGCCGGGCAGCGAAGCGAGCTCGAACAAGGAAGCGAGCCATGTCCCTCCAGACCGTGCCACCCGACGCCATTGACAACCGCCCGAACCGCGCTGAGGACGCCCAGGCGCTGGAGGCCGATGCGCGGCTGCGTGACGACATCCGCCTGCTCGGGCGTATTCTGGGCGACACCGTGCGCGACCAGGAGGGCGCGGAATTGTTCGACCTGGTCGAGCGTATCCGCCAGACCTCGATCCGGTTCCATCGCGACGAAGACCGGCTCGCCCGCCGCGAGCTCGAGCAGATCCTCGACAGCATGTCGACCTCGGAGACGGTGCGGATCGTCCGCGCCTTCAGCTATTTCTCCCACCTCGCCAACATCGCCGAGGACCAGAACAACATTCGCCAGATGCGCGCCCGGAGTGCCGCCCAGAGCGCCGGCTCCGGCGTGCTGGCGGAGACGCTGGCCCATGCCAGGGACGCCGGGATCAGCTCCGATGTGCTGCGCAATTTCTTCAAGACCGCGCTGGTCAGCCCGGTCCTGACCGCGCACCCGACCGAGGTCCGCCGCAAGAGCACCATGGACCGCGAGATGGAGGTTGCTAGCCTGCTCGACCGCCGCGAGCGCGTGGCGCTCACTGAAGACGAGGCCGCCGCCAGCGACGAACAGCTCCGCCGCGAGGTGCTGACGCTGTGGCAGACCAATCTCTTGCGCCGGACCAAGCTCACGGTGCTCGACGAGGTCGCCAACGGCCTGGCGTTCTACGACTACACCTTCCTGCGCGAGGTGCCGCGGCTGGTCAATGTGCTCGAAGACCGGCTGGAGGAGGCTGGCGAGGCGGCGGTTACCGAGCTCGCCTCGTTCCTGCGCATGGGCAGCTGGATCGGCGGCGACCGCGACGGCAATCCCTTCGTCACCGCCGACGTGATGCGCGGGACGCTGCGGCTCCAGTCGAGCCGGGTGATGCAATTCTATCTCAACGAGCTGCACGTGCTCGGTTCGGAGCTGTCGATCGCGGCACACCTCGCCGACGTCTCCGAGGAGCTGCGGACGCTGGCGGAACGCTCGCCCGACACCTCGCCGCACCGGAGCGGCGAGCCCTATCGTCTCGCGGTCTCCGGCATCTATGCGCGCCTGACCGCGACGGCCGAAAAGCTCGAGGTCGAGATCACGCGCCGGCCGGTCGGCAAGGGCAGGCCTTACGAGACCGTCAGGGAGCTGCAGGCCGATCTCGACGTGCTGCACCGCTCGCTGATCTCCAACAATGCCCGCGTCATCGCCCGCGGCCGGCTGCGGCTGCTCCGGCGTGCGGTGGATTGCTTCGGCTTCCATCTGGCGCGGCTCGACATCCGCCAGAACTCGGCCGTGCACGAACGTACCATCGCCGAGCTGATGGATGCCGCGAACCCCGGCATGTCCTATCTCGCGCTCGGCGAGGACGCGCGCATCTCGCTGCTCACCAATGAATTGCGCAGCACGCGCTCGCTGGTCTCGCCATTCGTCAAATACAGCGACGAGACCATGGGCGAGCTCAACGTCTTCCATTCCGCCGCGGAGGCGCATGGGAAGTTCGGCTCGGACGCGATTCCCCAATGCATCATCTCGATGTGCAAGGGCATGTCCGACATGCTCGAAGTGGCCGTGCTGCTCAAGGAGGTCGGCCTCGTCCATCCCTCCGGGCGGAGCGCCATCAACATCGTGCCGCTGTTCGAGACCATCGAGGATTTGCAGGCCTCCAGCGGCATCATGGATCGCATGCTGTCGCTGCACGATTACCGCCGCCTCGTCGACAGCCGCGGCAGCGTGCAGGAGGTCATGCTCGGCTATTCCGACTCGAACAAGGACGGCGGCTTCGTCACTTCGGGCTGGGAGCTCTACAAGGCCGAGATCGGCCTCGTCGACGTGTTCGAGCGGCATCACGTGCGGCTGCGCCTGTTCCACGGCCGCGGCGGCTCGGTCGGCCGCGGCGGCGGCCCGAGCTATGATGCCATCATCGCGCAGCCCGGCGGCGCGGTGAACGGACAGATCCGCATCACCGAGCAGGGCGAGATCATCTCGTCGAAATATTCCAACGCCGAAGTCGGCCGCAACAATCTGGAGATCCTCGCCGCCGCGACGCTGGAGGCGAGCCTGTTGCATCCGCGCCAGAGCGCGCCGCGCCGCGAATATCTCACCGCGATGGACGAGCTTTCAAATCTCGCTTTCAAGGCCTATCGCGGCCTCGTCTACGAGACCGACGGTTTCGTCGATTATTTCTGGGCGTCCACGGTCATCAACGAGATCGCGACGCTGAACATCGGCAGCCGTCCGGCCTCGCGCAAGAAGACCCGCGCGATCGAGGATCTGCGCGCCATTCCCTGGGTGTTCTCCTGGGCGCAATGCCGCCTGATGCTGCCGGGCTGGTACGGCTTTGGCAGCGCAGTCGAGCAGTGGATCGCGGAACATCCCGACAAGGGCATGCCGTTCCTGAAGGAGCTCTACAGGGAATGGCCGTTCTTCCGCATGCTGCTGTCGAACATGGACATGGTGCTGGCGAAAAGCTCGATCGCGATCGCCTCGCGCTATGCCGAGCTCGTCCCGGACGAAGCCTTGCGCGAAAAGATCTTCGGCCGGATCCGCCGCGAATGGCATTCCTGCATCGAGACGCTGCTCGACATCATGGGGCAGGATCGCCTGCTCCAGGGCAACCCGCTGCTGGAGCGCTCGGTGCGCCACCGCTTCCCCTATCTCGATCCGCTCAACCACGTGCAGGTCGAACTGCTGAAAGAGCATCGCGCGCAGAACCCGGACGAGCAGGTGCTGCGCGGGATTCAGCTCACGATCAACGGCATCTCGGCGGGGCTGAGGAATACGGGGTAAGTGGCGAGTTGCGAATGGCGAGTAACGAATAGAACCCTATTCGCCACTCGCCACTCACTATTCGCTGCCTCAACAGAAATGCGCCCCCTGCGTCTCCACATAGACCGCATACAGCGACTGGCTCGCGGTCATGAACAGGCGGTTGCGCTTCTTGCCGCCGAAGCAGACATTCGCGCAGGTCTCGGGCAACAGAATCTGCCCGATGCGTGCGCCGTCGGCGCCTGAAAACACCTGCACGCCGTCATAACCGGGGCCGACCCAGCCGGCACCGACCCAGATGTTGCCCTCGGTGTCGACGCGCAGGCCGTCCGGGAAGCCTGACTTTCCGTCGAGCGTCATGTCGATCAGCTTCTTCGGGTTCGACAGCTTTGGCCCGTCGATGTCGTAGGACCACACCACGTTCTTGGCTTCAGGGTAGTGCGTGATGCCGGTGTCGCAGACATAGAGTTTCTTGTAGTCGTGAGAGAACGCGATGCCGTTGGGTTTGAACGGCTCGTCGGCGACCTTTGAAACCTGTCCGGTTTGCGTGTCCAGCCGATAGACCGCCTCCTTCTGATAGGGCTGCAGCGAGCCGGTATTGGCGAGCTTGCCTTCGTAGATGCTGATCGCGCCATAGCCGGGATCGGTGAACCAGATCGCCTTGTCGTTGGGGTGCACCACCATGTCGTTCGGGCCGTTGAGCGGCTTGCCGCCCGCCTGCTCGGCCAGTGTCGTGACCGAACCGTCGTGCTCGTGGCGGACGAGGCGGGTGCGCTCGGCGCTGAGCTGGCGTCCTTCGGTGTCGAACGAGTTGCCGTTGGCTTCGTTCGACGGCTTGTGGAACTGCTCGGAGATATGGCCGTCGTCGTCGAGATAGCGAAGCTGCCGGTTGGCCGGGATGTCGCTCCAGACGAGATATTGCCCCTGCGCATTCCACGCCGGACCTTCCGCCCACAGGCAGCCGGTATAGAGCCGCTTGATCACGGTGTTGCCGACCTTGGCCTTGAAGCGCTTGGGATCGATGACGACGATGTCGGGGTCGGGATAGCGCTGCGGCTCGGCGCTGGCGCCGAAGTCGCGGGCCTCGCTGCGCGAGGCGAGCAGGGCCGATGCGGCCAGGGTTGCCGTGCCCTTGAGGAGAGTGCGGCGGCCGAGACCGCCACGCTCGCTTGCAGTCGTATCGTCAGAGTTGGTCAGTGTTCTTGTCATGGTTTCCTCCCAAAGTTTTGTTGGGAGGACACCATTCGCCCGCAATCGGGCATAAAGCGGGGCGATCTCCGGACCAGACAACCAGAGATCGCAGGGCATGGATGCCGGAAATGCGGCTAGACGGGATCCTTTACACGGGATCCCAGGGGAAGATGTCGGCGGAACGGTCAAGCTTGTAGAACGAGCCCTTCAGCGCCGGCATGCCGTGTTCCGCGATCGTTTGCGGCGTCCAGCCTTCGCTCCGATGCACCGAGCGCAGCGGACGGTTCTGGCTGAACAGGAACAGCTCGTTCATGCGTGCGCCGAAGATCTGCCCGGAGACGTCCTTGGCGGCATCGGACAGCAGATAGGCGCAGATCGGCGCGATCTTCTCCGGTCCCATCTGCTTGATCTTCTCGACGCGCGCCTTTTCGGCTTCGGTCTCGGTCGGGATGGTGCCGATCATGCGGGTCCAGGCGAACGGCGAGACGCAGTTGGAGCGAACGTTGAAGCGGCCCATGTCGAGCGCGATCGACTTCGACAGCCCGATGATGCCGAGCTTGGCCGCGGCGTAGTTGGCCTGGCCAAAATTGCCGATCAGGCCGGAGGTCGAGGTGAAGTGCACGAAGGAGCCGCTCTCCTGCTCGCGAAAGATCCGCGCCGCGGCGTGGCTGACGTAGAACGAGCCCATCAGGTGAACCTTGATGACGGCCTCGAACGCTTCCACGCTCATCTTGTGGAAGATCATGTCGCGCAAGATGCCGGCATTGTTGACGACGCCGTCGAGCCGGCCGAAATGATCGGTCGCGGTCTTCACGATCTTGCTGGCGGGGACGGCTTCCGCCACCGACTCGAAGTTCGGGACGGCGATGCCGCCGCGCTTCTTGATTTCCTCGACAACCTCTTCGGCCGGCGTGGCGCTGGTACCGGCGCCGTCGGCGGCGACGCCGGGGTCGTTGACGACGACCTTGGCGCCCTCCGCCGCGCAGAGCAGCGCGATCTCGCGCCCGATGCCACGGCCTGCGCCGGTGACGATGATGACCTTGTCCTGCAGTGATTTTGTCATGTGGGGTTCTCCGCTATTCGTTCCGACGTTTCTTACCTCGCCCCGCTCGCGGGGAGAGGTCGGATTGCATCGAAGATGCAATCCAGGTGAGGGGGACTCTCCGCGAGTCCGGTGTGTGGAGGCAGACCCTCACCCCAACCCTCTCCCCGTAAGAACGGGGAGAGGGAGAGGCGAGCAGCGCGTCACCTCTCGTTCGTAAACACGATCGTGCCACTTGCGGCGAACATGCCGCCGACGCCGTGGCACACTGAAATCTTCGCATTCGGCACCTGTGCCGGCGCAATCCCGCGCATCTGGCGTACGCTCTCCTGAAGTGCGTACATGCCGTACATGCCCGAATGCATGTAGCTCAATCCGCCGCCATTGGTGTTGAGCGGGAGCTTGCCGCCCGGCCGGGTGTTGCCGTCGGCGATGAACCTGCCCGTCTCCTCATGCGGCATGAAGCCGAGATCGCCGAGGCCGAACAGCGGCAGATGCGCAAACGCATCGTAGATCATGAGATGGTCGACATCCCGGTGCGCGATGCCGGCTTCCCTGAACGCCAGCGGGCCGGCGGTCTTGAACGCGCGCGAGGAGTTGAACGTTTCCATCTGGCTGACCATCGGCGTCTCCACGCTCTCGCCGGTGCCCATGATGTAGACGGGCTTGCGTGGAAAATCCTTGGCGCGGTCGGCCGAGGTCAGGATCAGCGCGCCGCCGCCGTCGGTGACGAGGCAGCACTGGAGCAGCCGGAACGGATAGGCGATCATGCGCGAATTGAGCACGTCGGCGACCGTGATCGGGTCCTTCATCATTGCGCGCGGATTCTTCGCCGCCCATTCCCGCTGCACGACCGCCACCGAGGCGAGCTGCTCATGCGTGATGCCGTAGGTCTTCATGAAGCGCAGCACGGGGATCGGGAACATGCTGGGCGGGCCGTAGACGCCGAACGGCGCCTCGAACTGCCCTTGCAGGCTGTCGGCGGGGATCGAGCGCGGCGCCTTGCCGATCATCGACTTGCCGCTCTCGGCATGGGTGATCAGCACGGTCTTGCAGAGACCTGCCTCGATCGCCGCCGCCGCATGGCGAACGTGCAGCATGAACGAGCAGCCGCCGACCGAGGTGCCGTCCACCCAGGTTGGCTTGATTCCGAGGTAATGGCAGACCTGCTGCGGCGTTTCGACCGCGGTGGCAAAGCCGTCGATGTCGGACAGTTTCAGCCCGGCATCGGCGATGGCGTTGAGCGCCGCATCCGCGTGAAGCTGGAGCTGCGAGGCGTTGGGGATGACGCCGAGCTCGGTGGTCTCGGCCGCGCCGACGACGGCAACCTGGTTCCTGCGCATGGCTTACCCCTTCGCCGGACGGAAGACGGGGAGGGTGATCTTGTCGTCGAGTGCCTCGAAGGCGACCTCGAGCTTCATGTCGAGCTCGAGCGCCTCCGGCGTCTGCGGACAATCGATGATGTTGCTCATCATCCGCGGTCCTTCGGCGAGTTCGACCACCGCGATCGCATAAGGCGGCGTGAAGCCGGGCGCGGCGGGACGATGATTGATCACGTAGCTGTAGAGGAAACCGTTGCCACTCGCCTTGAAGATGCTGACCTTGCGCGAGGCGCAGGAGGGGCAGAACGGGCGCGGCGGGAAATAGACATGCGCGCAGGCGTCGCAGCGCTGCAAACGCAATTCGCCCGCTTTCGTGCCGTCCCAGAAATGCTGGGTCTCCGGCGTCGGTTTTGGGCGCGCGCGCTGCGGTTCGGCCATGTCGGAAAACCCTCCCAAAGGCAATTCTTGCTAAGGCATGGCTTCACGCCTGCCTGTTTCGATCCTGATGCGACAATCGACCATGGCGCGTCAACGGTCCAGCAATGCGCATGCATGCCATCATGCGCACAATGCTTGTGTCGAACCGAGGCGGCGCTATAGATTGCGCGCGCAATATTCCGTGAGACAGACATGCCCGATTTTCCGACACTGGCGAAGCTCGCCGACGACCTCGAAAGCGGCCGCACGACCTCCCGCAAGCTGGTCGAGGCCTGCCTCGCCAGGATCGCCGATCCGGCCGGCGAGGGTCGACGTGCCTTCATCCACGTCGACAAGGACGCCGCGCTCGCAACCGCGGATGCGATGGACGGCTTGCGCAAGGCCAAAGCCGCGCCGTCGCGCTATACCGGCATCCCGATCTCGATCAAGGATCTCTTCGATATCAGGGGGCAGACGACGCGCGCCGGCTCTCGTGCGCTCGACGATTCCGATCCGGCGGAGCACGATGCGGCGGCGGTTGCGCGGCTGCGCCACGCCGGCTTCGTCGTGATCGGGCGGACCAACATGACCGAGTTCGCCTATTCCGGCATCGGCATCAATCCGCATTACGGCACGCCGAAGGGCGCCTGGAACCGGGCCGAAGGACACGTGCCCGGCGGCTCGTCCTCGGGCGCCGCGGTGTCCGTGCTCGACGGCATGGCGCATGGCGCGCTCGGCACCGACACCGGCGGCTCCTGCCGGATTCCGGCCGCCTTCAACGGCATCGTCGGTTACAAGCCGACGCAGCGCCGCGTGCCGCTGGACGGCTCCGTGCCGCTGTCCTTCTCGCTCGACAGCATCGGGCCGCTGGCGCGATCGGTCAGCTGCTGTGCCATTCTCGATGCCGTGCTCGCGAACGAGCCGATCGTTCCGCTGAAGCCGCGACCGGCAAAGGGCATGCGGCTCGCAGTGCCGACCACGATTGCACTCGACGATCTCGATGCGGAAGTTGCCTCGACCTTCGAGCGCGCGCTCAAGAGCCTCGCCGATCACGGTGCGATCATCGAGCGCATCGAGATGGCCGAATTTCACGACATCGGCCCGATGAACGCCAAGGGCGGCTTTGCGGCATCCGAAAGCTACGCCTGGCATCGCTACCTCATCACGGCCAAGGGCGACGTCTACGATCCCAGGGTCTTCGTGCGCATCATGCGCGGCGAGGCGCAGAGCGCGGCCGATTACATCGATCTTCTCAACGAGCGCCGCTCGCTGATTGCGCGCGTCAATGCGCGCATGGCGCCCTATGACGCGTTGGTGCTGCCCACCACCGCCAACACCCCGCCGAAGATTTCCGATCTCGCCGATGACAAGGCGTTCACCAGGGAAAACCTGCGCGCGCTGCGCAATTGCACTCTCATCAACATGATCGACGGTTGCGCCATCTCGCTGCCCGCGCATCGCGAGGGCGAAATTCCCGTCGGCCTGATGCTGGCGGGCGCGGGCGGATCGGACCGTCGTATTTTCGAGCTTGCTGCCGGCATGGAGGCCGTAATTCGTGTTTGACCTGACTTTCACCGTCGACGCCCAGGACACCACCACGCCGCTGACGCTGGCGATCGACCAGATGGTCATTGCCGGCTGGACCGGCCGCGATCCCGTCGCCCGCGACAAGCACATCGCCGAGCTGCAAGAGATGGGCATCGCCCCGCCGGCCTCGACGCCGATCTACTATCGCGGCTCGGCGCGGCGGCTGACTCAGGAAGACCGCATCGAATGCACCGGTGGGGATTCCTCCGGCGAGGTCGAGTTCGTGCTGATCGGCTGGCAGGGTCGCATCTTCGTCGGTTGCGGCTCCGACCATACCGACCGCAAGGTCGAGGCCTACAACGTCACCGTCTCCAAGCAGATGTGCGACAAGCCGGTCGCATCGACGCTCTGGGAGCTCGAGGACGTCATCGGCCATTGGGACAGGATGATTTTGCGCTCCTACGCCTGGATCAAGGGCGAGCGCGTGCTCTACCAGGAGGGCACGCTCGACGCGATGCTGCCGGTCGCCGACCTCATCGCGCGCGGCTTTGAGGGTGGCAAGTTCCCCGACGGCTGCGCCATGTTCGGCGGCACCTTCGCCGCCAAGGGCGGCATCCGCCCCGCCGATCGCTTCGAGTTCGAGCTTGAGGATCCCGTGCTGAAACGGACGATCAAGCACGGCTATGACGTGACGACGCTGCCGGTGCGAGGCTGATACCTCTCCGCCGTCATTGCGAGGAGCCCTTGCGACGAAGCAATCCAGGATCCCTCTGCGGAAAGACTCTGGATTGCTTCGCTTCGCTCGCAATGACGAGGAGATAGTCGGGAATCGGGTGGCAAAGGGCGGGGCGGTCTTGCGAAGGTGGCAGTCATGACAGCAATGGCACGCAAATCACCCCCTAAACCCTCAGTCGACCTCGCCGCCCACGTCGACGCCCTCGATTGGCCCCAGATCACCGCCGAACTCGACTCCCAGGGCAGCGCCGTCCTGAAGAATCTGCTGACACCGGACCAATGCCGCGCCGTCGCCGAACTCTACCCGGACGACACCCACTTCCGCAGCCGCATCGTCATGGGCCGCCACGGTTTTGGCCGTGGCGAGTACAAATATTTCTCCTACCCGCTGCCCGATCTCATCGCGCAGCTGCGCCCGGCGCTGTATGCGCACCTTCAGGCCGTCGCCAATCGCTGGAACGAGGCGATGGGGATCGACATCCGTTACCCGGCCGCGCATGCGGCGTTCCTCAAGCGCTGCCACGAGGCAGGCCAGGCGCGGCCGACGCCGCTGCTGCTGCAATACGAGACCGGCGATTTCAACTGCCTGCACCAGGACCTCTACGGCGAGCACGTGTTCCCGCTTCAGGTCGCGATCCTCCTGTCCGAACCGGGACGCGATTTCACCGGCGGCGAGTTCGTGCTCACCGAGCAGCGGCCACGCATGCAGTCCCGCGCCGAGGTCGTGCCGCTGATGCAGGGCGATGCGGTCGCCTTCGCTGTGCATCACCGCCCGGAGCAGGGGACACGCGGCACCTACCGCGTTAATCTCCGCCATGGCGTCAGCCGGATCAGGTCCGGTCAGCGCCACACGCTGGGTGTGATCTTCCATGATGCCAAATGAGCGCTGCGATTGACGGGTGATCTGTTCGACACGGCCGCCGAGGCACAGCCGTCGCGCGAGGATCTCGCCGACGGCGCCGTGTTGCTGCGCGGATTCGTCAGGCCGATCGAGAGCGAGCTGATCGCCGCCGTGCGCGCGATCGTGGCGCAGTCGCCGTTCCGCCGCATGACCACGCCCGGCGGCCATTTGATGTCGGTGGCGATGACCAATTGCGGCGAGCGCGGCTGGATCACCGATCACACCGGCTACCGCTACGATCCCATCGATCCGCGAACCGGCGCGCCCTGGCCCGCGATGCCGCCGGTGTTGCGCGACCTGTCCCGGCGCGCGGCGGAGCAGGGCGGTTTCACCGGCTTTGCGCCCGATGCCTGCCTCGTCAATCGCTACGAACCCGGCACGCGGCTGTCGCTGCATCAGGACAAGGACGAGCTGGACTATTCGGCGCCGATCGTCTCGGTCTCGCTCGGACTGCCCGCGACCTTCCTGTTCGGCGGCCTGGCCCGCAGCGACAAGCCGCGCCGCTTCCGGCTCGTCCATGGCGACGTGGTCGTCTGGGGCGGGCCCAGCAGGCTCGCCTATCACGGCGTTGCGCCGCTCGCCGATGGCGAGCACGCGCTGCTCGGGCGGAAGCGGATCAATTTGACGTTTCGCAGAACGCGGTGACCTTCCTTCTCCCCTTGTGGGAGAGGGTGGATCGCTGACGCGAAGCGGCAGCGAGACGGATGAGGGGTCTGTCTCCGCGGATAGAGACCCCTCATCCGCCTTCCCTTCGAAGGCACCTTCTCCCACAAGGGGAGAAGGAAGGAGTCCTGGAACGACGATGCTTCGTTTACGGCTTCGGCGGGTGAATGAACGCCCAGGGGCTGACCTCCGAATCCCGCGTCACCTCGATCGAAATCAGATACGGCCCGTCATGGGCCAGCGCCTTTTCCATCGCTGCCTTGAACTGGTCCGGCGCGGTGACGCGCGCAGCAGCCACACCAAAGGACTCCGCGAGCTTGACGAAATCCGGATTGACCAGATCGGACGCCACCACGCGGCCGTTAAAGCGCTCGCGCTGGTCGCGGCGGACATTGCCGTAGGCGTTGTTGTTGAACACCAGCGTCACTACGCCGATGTTGAACTGCACGGCGGTGGCAAGCTCCTGCACGCCGAACATGAAGCCGCCGTCGCCGGTGATCGCCACCACCGGCTTGTCGGGGTTGGCGACCTTGGCCCCAAGCGCTGTGGGAAAGCCCGAGCCGAGCGTGCCCTGATACCCTGACGTGATGAAGGTGCGCGGCTCGTAGATCGGAAAGCCGTACCAGGACGCGAAGCCGAATTGCGACAATTCATCGGTGACGATCGCGTTGGCCGGCAGCACCTCGCGCAGGATGTTGAGATACGCCATCTGCGGCTGGATGCTCTGGATATCCGCCAGCGCGGTCGCGGTGGCCTCGCGGATCGCGGCGCGGCGGCCGGCGGTCTTGCTGTAGCCGGCCTTGCTGACCGCTTCGATCAGATCGGCGGTCGCGGTCTTGGCATCGGCGACGATGGCGGTGTCGGAGATGAAGCGCCGCATCTCGACGGGATCTATGTCGATCCGGATGCTCTTCAACCCGTCGGGCCGATACGGCCAGCGCGACATGGTCGGCAGCTCCAGCCGCGAACCGATGCCGATCATGAGATCGGTCTTCGGCCATAGTTTGTAGGCGGCAGCCATCGTGAGCCCCAGCTCATGCGCGTTGGAGACGATGCCGCGCCCGCTGCGGAAGGCGACGACGGGTGCATCGATCATCTCGGCGAGCTCGAGGATTTCGTCGCGCGCCTCGATCGCGCCGCTGCCGACAAAGATCATCGGCGCCTTGCTGCTCCTGATCACCGCAGCCGCCTGCGTGATCAGATCCGGATCGGGCAGCGGCGCGGGCAGCGGCTCCAGCACCTTTGCGTCACATGTGTCCGCGCGCTGGGTGAAGATGTCCCAGGGCATTTCGACAGAGGCAGGGCCACGACGGCCGGACGTCATCTCCTGGAAGGCGCGCGACACGGTGGTCGGCGCGTTGCCGGGCGTTTCGATGCGATCGGCCCATTTGACATAGGTGCGCAAGGTGGCGAGCTGGTCCGGCATCTCGTGCAGATGGCCGCGGCCCTTGCCCAGAAACTGCGTCGGCACCTGGCCGGTCACGCACAGCACCGGCTCGTTGCAGCCATAGGCGGTCAGCAGCGCCGCGCTGGCGTTGAGCACGCCGGGGCCGGGCACCACGCTGAACACGCCGGGCCTGCCGCTGGAGCGTGCGTAACCAAACGCCATGTAGCCGCAGGCCTGCTCGTGCCGCGCGCCGATCACGTTGAGCCGGGCCTGGTGGAAGGCGTCGAACAGACCGTAGACCTGCGCGCCGGGCAGGCCGAACACGGTGTCGACGCCATGGGCGACAAGGCCGCTTACGATCGCTTCGCCGCCGGTGAGGGTGGTCATTGCACTATTCCATTTCGATTGTTGTTCAGGCTTCGTCGACGACGCCATTTCGTAGCATGCCGATGCCTTCGGCTTCGACCTCGATGACATCGCCGGGCTTCAGATAGCGCGGCGGATCGAACCGCGCGCCGGCGCCGGTCGGCGTGCCCGTCACAATGATGTCACCGGGGACAAGCGTCGCGAAGGTCGAGATATAGCTGATGAGATAGCGGAACGGAAACATCAGCCGGCTGGTCCGGTCCTCCTGCCTGAGCTCGCCGTTGACATGCGTGGTCAGACGAATGTCGGCGATCTGCGCTTCCTTGGTGTAGGGCACGAGCCACGGGCCGAGGCTGCCGCTGGAATCAAAGTTCTTGCCCTGCGTGACGTTGAACTTGGCGTGGCGCAGCCAGTCGCGCACCGAGCCTTCGTTGCAGAGCGTGAGGGCCGCGACGTGATCTAGCGCGGCGCTTTCCGCGATGTGCCGGCCGGGCTTGCCGATCACCAGCACGATCTCGCCTTCGTAGTCGAGCTGCGCCGATGCGCGCGGGCGCACCAAAGGCGTGTCGTGGCCGACGAAGGAGCGGGGCGAGCGCATGAACATGCTCGGATATTTCGGCGCCTCCTGGCCGTCCTTGTACTCGGCATTGCGGTCGGGATAGTTGACGCCGATGCAGATGATCTTTTCCGGCGCGGGCACCGGCGGCAGCCAGGTGATCTCGCCGAGCGCGTGAACCGGCGTGCGGCCGGCGGCCTCTTCGGCGAGGCTCACGAGCTTCCCGGCCGCGATCACCTCGCGCAGCGTTGGATAGTCTTTTGCGTGGCGTGCGGAGAGATCGACGATGCCGCCCTCCAGGACGGCGCCGTAGCGGATTTCACCCTTGACGGAATAGGTGGCGAGGCGAGGGAGCTTCATCTCTTAATCCGCCACCAGCACGTCGGCCACGAACTTCGGCTCGCGCACGGCTTGCCCGCTGAACGGCGAACCCTGCTCGAACCACGAGCGCGGCGCCGGCGCGCCCCACAGCGTCTGGCGGCGCGGATCGCGCAGCGACCAGCGCAGCGGCTCGTGGTCGTGATCGCCCGTAAAGTAGTCGCTGGTGTAGAGCTCGAGACGGTGCCCGTCGGGGTCGCGCACGTAGAGGAAGAACGCATTCGAGATGCCGTGGCGTCCCGGGCCGCGCTCGATGTTCTTGACGAAGCCTTGCGAGGCCATCACGTCGCAGAGATGGATGATGTTCATCGCCGTCGGCGTCCAGTAGGCGAAGTGGTGCAGGCGAGGGCCCTTGCCGTTTGTGATGGCGAAATCGTGGACGTTGCCCTTGCGGTGCATCCAGGCCGCGGCGATGCGCCCGTTCGGTCCGTCCTCCTCGGCATATTCGGTCAGGCGGAAGCCGAGCCGCGCGTAGAACTCGACGGTGTCCTGCACCTCGGCGGCGAAGACGTTGAAATGGTCGAGCCGCTGCGGGTGGCATCCTCTGTAGAGGTCGTAGCGGCGAAGCAGATGCGGCCGCCGGTCCATCGCGGCGTACAGCTCGATCTGGAAGCCGAAGGGATCGGTGAACTGCAGCGTGCGGCCCTGGAAGGGCTGGTCGACGAAGGCGTAAGAGAGACCGTTCTCCGAAAGAAAGGAGGCGGCCTTGTCGAGGTCTTTGTCGTTACCGACCTTGAAGCCGAGCCTGTTACAGGCGGGTACCGACGCCTTGCGCAACACCAGCGAGTGATGCTGGTGCTCCTCGGCTGCGCGCAGATAGACGACCTTGTCGTCGGCATCCTCGACATGCAGCCCGACGGTGGTCTCGTAGAACGCGCGGCTGAGCTTCAGGTCGGTCACGTCGAGCACGACGTGGCTGGAGCGGATGATGTTGAACGGCGGTTCGAAGATGTGTTGCGGTACGGGCATTGGCGTTTCCCCTCTCGGCTCGACGGGCGTCAGATTCCCAATTTCTGAATCTTGTGCGTGCCCCGCGCCAGCGAGACGTGCTTGGTTTCCATGTAGAAGTCGAACGAGTAGTCGCCGCCGTCGCGGCCGATGCCTGAGGCCTTCATGCCGCCGAACGGCGTCGGCAGATGGCGAACGTTTTCCGAGTTGAGCCAGATCATGCCGGCCTCCAGCGCGTCGGCAACGCGCAGCGCGCGGCCGACGTCGTTGGTCCAGACATAGCCGGTCAGGCCGTAGCGGATGTCGTTGGCGATCTCGATCGCGTCGGCCTCGTCCTTGAAGGGCAGCACGGTGAGGAAGGGGCCGAACACCTCCTCCTGCGCCACGCGCATCTTGCCGGTCGCGCCGGTCACCAGCGTCGGCTCGACGTAGTGTCCGCCTCCCGGACCATCGAAAGCTTTGCCGCCGACGGCAATCGTCGCGCCGTCCTGTCGCGCGACGTCGAAATAGGAGCACACCTTTGCCAGGTGCCGTTCGTGGATCAGCGGTCCGATCTCGGTGGCGGGGTCGAGGGGATGGCCGACCCTCAGCGTTTTCACGCGGGCGGTCAGCTTCTCAATGAATTTCTCCGCAATGCTGGCCTGGATCAACAGGCGGCTTGACGATGTGCAGCGCTCGCCGTTGAGCGAGTAGATCATGAACACGACCGCATCGAGGGCGCGGTCGAGATCGGCGTCGTCGAACACGATCACCGGGTTCTTGCCGCCGAGCTCGAAATGCACGCGCTTCAAGGTCGGCGCGCCCTGAACCATGATCGCCGAGCCCGTCGCGCTCTCGCCGACGAAGCCGATCGCCTTGATCGCGGGATGCTCGGTCAGGGCCTTGCCGGCCTCCTCGCCAAAACCGTGCACGGTGTTGAGCACGCCGTCGGGAACGCCGGCTTCCTTGACGAGCCTTGCCAGAACGGCGGCGGTCACCGGCGACCATTCGGCCGGCTTGTGCACGACGGTGCAGCCCGCGGCCAGCGCCGGCGCGATCTTCCAGGTCGAGAGCATGAACGGTGTGTTCCACGGCGTGATCACGCCGACCGGGCCTATCGGCACGCGGGTCGAGACGTTCCAGTGCTCGTCGCTCGGCGTGTTCTGGCCGTCGCGCGCCTCGGCGCATTTGTCGGCGAAGAAGCGGAAATTCTCGGCGGCGCGGATCGCGGCCTTGGCCATGAAGCGATAGGCCTGACCGGTGTCGATGCATTCGAGCACGGCGATGTCGTCGGCATTGTCCTCGATCGCGTCGGCGACGCGGTGCAGCAGCTTCTTCCGCATCGCCGGCCCCATGTCGCGCCACGACTTGAAGGCCAGCGCAGCGGCCGTGGCCGCGGCGTCGATGTCCTCGGCGCTGCCGCGCGCGACGCTCGCGAGCGTGGCGCCATCGACCGGGGACTTCGTCTCGAAGGTCTCACCGGAGATGGAGGGGACGATCTTGCCGTCGATCATGTGGCCGATGCCGTCGCCCCGCAGCGTCTTCAGCAGCGGTGCTGCGCGGTCGCGATTGGCCTGGAACACATCGGCTTTCGGCGTGGGCTTATCCATGGGCAGCCTCCACTTTCAGGGCGTCGTGGATGTTGTTGCGCTTCCAGCTGGTGTCCTTGTCGTTGATCTGCATGTCGAACGACAGGGCGAACTTGCTGGCGGCGAAGACGGGATCGAGATGTTTTGAAAGCGCCTGGAAGACGTGCTCGCCTGCCTTCTGGCGCGTGGGAAGGTCGCGTCCTTCGCCGATGCGCAGCACCATGTCGAGAAAGCCGTAGTCCTGTCGCGCGTCGGCGATCGCATAGTGCTCGCACCTGACAGCGCGGACGCGGATGCCGCCGAGCGGGAAGATGCCGGTCTCGACCGCTGCCTTCCGCACCACCTCGCAGACGGCGCCGATGTCGAGGCGGCCGTCGAGATTGGCCGAATATTCGATCGTGAAATGCGGCATCGCGGTTTCACTCCCTGTCTTTTTGTTCGTCTAAGCGAAGTAGCAGCTCACCGAGCCGTAGGCGCCATAATCGGCCTGAATTGTGTCGCCCTTGCGGGTCTCGATCGGACGGATGAAGGAGCCGGCAAGCACGATCTGGCCGGGCTCCAGCGCAAGGCCGAGCGGCGCGATCTTGTTGGCGAGCCAGGCCACCGCAGTCGCGGGATGATTGAGCACGCCGGCGGCAAGGCCCGTCTCTTCGAGCTGGCCATTCTTGAAACAAAGCGCGCCGATCCAGCGCAAATCTGCGTCCAGCGGGCGGATCGGCCGTCCACCGAGCACGATGCCGGCATTCGCCGCATTGTCGGCGATGGTGTCGAAGATTTTTCGCGTCGCCTTGGTGCTGGGGTCGACACGTTCGATGCGCGTGTCCAGGATCTCCAGCGCCGGCACCACGAAATCGGTGGCGTTGAGCACGTCGAACATCGTGCAATCCGGCCCCGCGAGGCGCCTGCTCATGACGAAGGCGAGCTCGGCCTCGACGCGCGTGGCGATGAAGCGCTCGGTCGGGACGAGGCCGCCATCGGCAAAGAACATGTCGTCGAGCAGCACGCCGGAATCCGGCTCGTCGATATTGAGCGCGCTCTGCATCGCCTTCGATGTCAAGCCGATCTTGTGGCCCTTGACGATGCGGCCCTCCGCGAGCTTGAGGTCGACCCAGGCCTTCTGAATCGCGTAGGCGTCAGCGATGGTAATGCCTGGAAAATCCTGCGAGAGCTGCCGGATCTGAGTGCGGGTCTTCTCCGCCTGATGCAGACGGCTCGCACAAGCTTGGATATCGTCGTTGGAAAGCGCCATCTGTGATCTTACAAATCGTGGTGCCTGGAGATACTTAACATGTTAAGTGAACGCGTCAAACACAATTTGGGCTTGCTGCACTGCAAACATTTTGCGGCTTGAAAGGGCGGCTTTGAAAGGACGACATGGCGAAGAGACCGGCTGACCCCGCGAACGGAAGTGAGCCCGCCGCACGGCAGGTGCCGATGCGCGACTTCTCGCGCTCGCTGCCGATGTCGCTGCTCAGGGCACGTGAAGCGGTGATGCGGCAATTTCGTCCCAAGCTGCGCGAGCACGGCCTGACCGAGCAGCAATGGCGCATCCTCCGCGCATTGGCAGCCATCGAGGCCGCGGAGGTGACCGAGCTCGCGCGCACGGCATTTCTCCTCGGGCCGAGCCTGTCCCGCATCCTGCGCGATCTCGAGGCGCGGAATCTGATCGAGCGCAGGACGGCGAAGGCGGACCAGCGCCGCAGCATGGTCTCGATCTCGAAAGAGGGCGTCAAGCTGATGGCCGCGGTCGCCCCATCCTCGGAAGCGATCTACGCCGAGATCACGCAGCGCTTCGGCGCGCGCAAGCTCGCTGAGTTGCAGGAAATGCTCGGTCAGTTGGAATTGTGTCTCGCTTCCACGGACGCGAGTGACGAGGTCACGGATGAAACGTAACGGCAAATTTGCATGATCACTTTCCAACTACGCATGACTGTCGTCATTGCATAACGCGTGGGCAGCGCGGTCGCCGCGAAATGCGTGAAAATGCCGTGAAAAATCGCTGAGAATAGACAGCCGTCGCGGGTGTTGATCACTATTGGGTGCGCGCTCTGCGCAGTTAGTCGATGTTGGCGCAATATCAATTTACTCGTATCGGCAGAATTCGTAAGTAGCATCCGGTTCTGTATTCAGCGATAGAGCCAAGACATAGATCCAAGACAAAGAAGGGCCGACAAGGATGCCCGGCCCCAGGGAGGAATGAATGAGACTGACGAGACGCGACTTCGCTGCCGGAATTGCTGCCGGCATTGCCGCGCCATACCTCATCAAGAGCGCGCATGCGCAAGGCGCCACCATCAAGATCGGCATGTGCGCGCCCGTCACCGGTCCCGCCGCCGAGTCCGGCGGCTACGCCGTCAAGGGCGCCAGGCTCGCGCTCGAAGCCGTCAACAAGGCCGGCGGTATCCTGGGAAAACAAGGCGAGTTGATCGTCGAGGACGACCAGACCACCAATCCCGGCATCGTGCTCGCCTTCTCGAAACTCGCCGCGCAGTCCGACATCGTCGGGTTCCTTGGCTCGATTCGTTCGACCCAGGTCCATGCGATGGCGCCCGACGTCACCAAGCTCGGCAAGCCCGTGATGATCGGCGGCACCGATCCGAATCTCACCCATATGGGCAATCAGTGGCTGTTCCGCTGCCGCCCCAATGACAGCTATTCCGGCCGCGTGATCGCCGAATACGGCGTCACCACGCTCGCCAAGAAGAAATGGGCCGTGCTGCACTCGACCGATGCGTTCGGCACCGCAGGCGGCAAGGCGCTGACCGCCGCGCTCGAAAAGCTCGGCGCGCCGCCGGTGCTCGATCAGGGCTATGCCAACCAGAGCCAGGACTTCACCCCGGTCGTGCTCGCGATCAAGCAGTCCGGCGCCGACATCCTCGGTTCCTACTTCACGTTCGAGAACGATCTCGGCATCTTTGCTCGCCAGCTCCGTCAGCTCGGCGTCAGCATCCCGTGGGTCGGCTCGCCCTCGATCGTCAACATCACCGCGCTGAAGCTCGCAGGTCCCGCGCTCTACAATACGTATGGCGTGGCCGACTATGCCGAGGATTCCAGCGCAGGCTCGCAGGCGTTCGGCAAGATCTACCGCGACGCGGTCAAGGTCGCGCCCGACAACCAGAGCTCCTGGACCTTCGACGCGATCAACGTGCTCGCGCAGGGCATCAACAAGGCCGGCACGACCGATCCGGCCAAGGTCCGCGAGGCCATTCTCGCGATCAAGAAGTTCGCGGGCGCCGAGGGCGAATACAATTTCGACCAGAACGGCGACGGTCTGCACGGCTACAACATCGTGAAGAACGACAAGGGCAAGATCGTCTTCGACAAGCACATCGAGTTCAACGACTGACGTTTCAACGGCCTCCCCGATTTCGATCGGGGAGGTCGAACCGTCTTTCGGCGAATGCATCCGACCTCCAACAGAAGCTTGTCATGGATCTCGCCCTGCAACTCCTTTTTACCGGCATCGGCATCGGCGCCGTCTACGCGCTCGTCGCGCTCGGCTTCGTGCTGATCTTCCGTGCCACCAATGTGGTGAATTTCGCCCAGGGCGAATTCTCCATGGTCGCGGCCTATCTGATGGTCGTCGCGGTCGAGGCAGGTCTGCCCTATTGGGCGGCCTTCATCGTCGCGCTGCTCGGCATGGCGCTGCTCGGCGTCATCTTCAATCTCGGCGTCTATTATCCGCTGCGCCACCGCACCTATCTGCCTGTCATCATCGCCACCATCGGCGCCTCGATCCTGCTCGCCAATTCCGTGCTCGCGATCTACGGCCCGCAGCCGCAGGTGCTGGAAGGCTGGTTTGAGACGCCGGGCATCCAGGTCGGCCCGGTCTATCTCGACAGCCAGTATCTGCTGATCATCGGCGTCACCATCTGTCTCGTGATCTTCAATTTCTGGTTCTTCGAGAAGACGTTGCTCGGCAAGAAGCTGCAGGCGACCTCGCAGGACAAGGAGATGGCCTCGCTGCTCGGCATATCCGTCTCCACCATGATCATGATCACTTTCATCTATTCGGCGGTGCTCGGCGGCCTTGCCGGTATTCTGGTCGCACCGGTGCTGTTCGTCTCGATCCAGATGGGCTCGACGATCGCGCTGAAGGCGTTCGCGGCCACCATCATCGGCGGCTTCGGCGACGTGGCCGGCGCCATCATCGGCGGGCTCTCGCTTGGGGTCATCGAAACCTTTGGCGCAGCCTATATCTCGGTGCCCTATAAGGACGGCTTCGCCTTCCTGGTGCTGATCGCCTTCCTGATCTTCCGGCCGCAGGGCATCTTCGGCGAACGCGTGGCGGAAAAAGCATGAGCGCTCCCAGCGACAACATGCCGATTCCGGCGCCCGGCATCCATTCGAAACCGCTGCTGGTCCGGCACCTGCCGTACTTCATCGGCGCGGCGATCCTGGTCTGGCTCGCGGCGACCATGCGCTTCGACGGATACGTCCACAACATCCTGCTGCAGGCCACCACGTTCTCGATCGCGGTGTTCGGCCTCTCGGTCGTGCTCGGCCTGTGCGGCCAGATCAATCTGGCGCAGGCCGCGTTCTTCGGCCTCGGCGCCTATGCGGTCGGCATCGGCACGACGGACCTGCAGGTCAGCTTCTGGGTGTGCCTCGTCGGCGGCTGCCTGATCTCGCTGCTCGCCGGCGCGTTCCTGGGCATGTCGACGCTGCGGCTCGGCGGTCATTATCTTGCGATGGTGACGATCTCGTTCCAGCAGATCGTCACGCTGGTGATGATCAACGCGATCTGGCTGACGCGCGGCCCCGACGGCGTCCCCAACATCAAGCGACCCGAGCTGTTCCAGTCGTCGCAGAGCTATCTCGCTTTCTGCGTCGCGATGCTGGCGATCGTCGGCTACCTGGTCTGGCATCTCGCGGATACAAAACTCGGCCGCGCCATGCGTGCGGTGCGCGACAACGAGCTTGCGGCCGGCGTCAACGGCATCGACGTCTTCCGCACCAAGATCTACGCGTTTGCGCTCTGTGCGCTGCTCGGCGGTCTCGCGGGCGGATTGTTCGCCGGCGGCTTCGCCTATGTCAGCCCCGATCAGTTCTCCTTTGCGGAATCGATCGTGTTCCTGACCATGTCGCTGCTCGGCGGCGTGGCCTCGCCGATCGGTTCTGCCATCGGCACGGGTCTCTTGATCCTGATCCCGGAATGGCTGCGCTTCCTCAAGAGCGTGCCGGGCCTGTATCTCGCAATCTACGGCCTGTTCGTGATCCTGATCATCCGCTTCATGCCCGACGGCATCTGGGGCTTTGTCGCGGACGCCTTCACGCGTTGGCGCGCCAAGATCAAGGCGCCGCCGGCAGCGGCTGCCCTGCAATTGAAGCCGGCGACGATCGGCGGCGACACGGTGCTGGAAGTCACCGGCCTGTCGAAGCATTTCGGTGGCCTCAAGGCCGTCGACGGCGTCGACATCGCCGTGAAGCGCGGCGGCGTGCATGCGCTGATCGGGCCGAACGGCTCGGGCAAGACCACGACGCTCAATGTGCTCTCGGGCCTCTATGAGGCAACGTCCGGCAGGATCGTGCTCGACGGCACCGACATCACGCATATGGCGCCGCATCAGCGCACGGCTGCGGGCCTCGGCCGCACGTTCCAGAACATTCGCCTGTTCCGTTCGATGACGGCGCTGGAGAATGTCGAGATCGGCGCCGAGCGGCCCGGCAACACCATGGTCGGGAAGGGCGACGACGCCCTGACCGAGCGGGCGATGGAGGCGCTGACCTTCGTCGGCCTCGGCAGCCGCGCCAACGAGCTGATCTCGAGCTTCTCCTACGGCCATCAGCGGCTGATCGAGATCGCCCGTGCGCTCGCGTCGAACCCGACGCTGCTGCTGCTCGACGAGCCGGCGGCCGGCCTCAACTCGACCGAGAAGCTGGAATTGCACGAGCTGCTCAAGCGCATCGCGGCGCAGGGCCTGACCATCCTGATCATCGATCACGACATGACGCTGGTCTCGGAAGCGGCCCAGCACATCACCGTGCTCAACTTCGGACGCCGTATCGCGGACGGCGAATCCATGGCCGTGCTGCG
This sequence comes from Bradyrhizobium sp. Unk1, assembly GCF_059512345.1. Taxonomy (NCBI): domain Bacteria; kingdom Pseudomonadati; phylum Pseudomonadota; class Alphaproteobacteria; order Hyphomicrobiales; family Nitrobacteraceae; genus Bradyrhizobium; species Bradyrhizobium sp. Unk1. Next base: position 112,059 of record NZ_JCAMOP010000019.1, on the reverse strand, counting down.
TCATCCCGACGTCGTCTCCGCCTATCTCGGGAGCGAATGATGCCGTTGCTCGAAATCCGCAATCTGGTGGTGCGCTACGGCGAGATCGAAGCGCTGCGCGGGGTGACCTGCGCGGTGGAGCAGGGGCAGGTGGTGACGCTGCTCGGGGCCAACGGCGCCGGCAAGTCCACGACCTTGCGCGCCATCTCCGGCCTCGCCAAGCCGACCTCCGGCGACATCCTGTTCGACGGCAAGTCGATCGCAGGTCTTGGTCCGGAAGCGATCGTCCGCATGGGCATCTCGCACGTGCCGGAAGGCCGCAGGGTATTCCCGGGTCTCACCGTGAAAGAGAACATCATGCTCGGCGCGTCCAATCGCCGGGCGCCGACCTCGGAGATTTCGCGGGAGGCGGACGCGATGTTCGACCTGTTCCCCGACATCCGGAAGTTCACCAACGCGCTCGGCTGGACTCTTTCCGGCGGCCAGCTGCAGATGGTGGCGGTCGCGCGCGGCTTGATGGCCAAGCCGCGGCTGCTGCTGCTCGACGAGCCCTCGCTTGGGCTAGCGCCCGTCATCGTGCAGGCCGTGTTCAAGATCATCTCGGAGATCCGGCGCAACACGACGGTGCTGCTCGTCGAGCAGAATGCGCGCATGGGCCTGTCGGTGGCCGATTACGGCTATGTGCTCGAAACCGGCCGCATCGTGCTCGGCGGCAAGCCCGACGCGCTCTGGGGCAACGAAGCGATCCGCGCCGCCTATCTCGGCGGCCATGCCAAGGTGAGTGCTTAAACGGGAGATATTTCGCGATGGTCACGATCCAGGTCCAGAACCTCATCGATTTCGTCGGCGAGGTGTTCGGCCACGCAGACTCCTCGCCGGAGGAGGCCAAGCGGATCGCGACCTATCTCACCACGGCCAATCTCACCGGCCATGACAGCCACGGCGTGATCCGCGTGCCCGTCTACATCCGCTGGCTGAAGACGGGTTTCGTGGTCCCGAACCAGACCGCGGAGGTCGTGGTCGACACGCCTTCGCTCGCGGTGGTCGACGGCAAGTTCGGCTACGGCCAGACCGTGACGCCGCAGGCGGTCCGGATCGGCATCGAGAAATGCAAGAAGGCGGGCCTTGCCGCTGTTGCGCTGCGCAATGCCGGCCATATCGGCCGCGTCGGCGACTGGGCCGAGATGGCCGCCGCCGAAGGGGTGGTCTCCGTGCATTTCGTCAATGCCGCGGGCTCGCTTTTGGTGGCGCCGTTCGGCGGCGTCGAGAAGCGGCTCTCCACCGCGCCTTATTGCGTCGGCATCCCGCGCACGGGGCAGGATCCGATCGTGCTGGATTTCGCAACCTCGGTCGTCGCCGAAGGCAAGGTGCTGGTCGCAAGCCGCGGTGGCAAGAAGCTGCCGAAGGGCGCGCTGGTCGATGCCGACGGGACCCTCAGCGAGGACCCGACCGTGCTCTACGGGCCGTTCACGCCGGAAGGGCCGCGCGATCACACCAAGGGGACGGGGGCCATCCGCGCTTTCGGCGATCACAAGGGCTCGGGCCTTGCGTTCATGTGCGAGCTGCTCGGCGGCGCGCTGACCGGAACCGGGGCCACCTCGGGCGGCCGACGCTTCGCCAACGGCATGCTGGCGTTCTATGTCGATCCGAAGGTGATCGATACCTCCCATGTGTTCGATGCAGAGGTGTCGCGCTATACCGACTTCATCCGCGCCACCAAGCCGATGGCGGGGGTCGATCAGGTGCTGATTCCAGGCGATCCCGAGCGGAAAACCCGGGCCGAGCGCACCAAGAGCGGCATCCCCTTGCCGGATGACACCTGGGCGGCGATAGTGAACACCGCCCGCGAGGTCGGCGTCAGCGAAGTCAGCATCCAGCGGGCGACCGCATAGGTCTTGCGTCATTGCGAGCGTAGCGCGGAGCCCCGGTTCGCGGTAACAGCAGAGCCGTGCGGTCGCGGCGCTCGTCATGGTGACGAAGGTCCAAACAACGGTCCAAGCAACAAAAGAAGGAAGGCAACGTGGCGAACAAGGTCAAGGAAATCTGGAAGTCGGGCAAGGCCGTGGTCAACGCGTGGCTCGCGATTCCCTCCGGCTTCTCGGCCGAGATGATCGCGCAATGCGGCTTCGACAGCGTCACCGTGGACATGCAGCACGGCGTGCAGGACTATCTCTCGATGGTGCAGTGCTTCCAGGCGATGGATAAGCATCCCGTGACCCCGATGGTCCGCGTGCCCTGGAACGAGCCCGGCATCATCGGCAAGGTGCTCGACGGCGGCGCCTATGGCGTGATCTGCCCGATGGTCAACACGGCGCAGGAGGCCAAGAACCTCGTCTCGTATTCCAAGTATCCGCCGCAGGGCGTCCGCTCCAACGGCCCGATCCGCGCCGGCATGTACGGCACCGCAGGCTCCTACCAGAAGACCGCGAATGCCGACACCATCCTGCTGCCGATGATGGAGACCAGGACCGCGGTCGAGAACATGGAAGCGATCCTCGACGTCGAGGGCATCGACGGCGTCTATATCGGCCCGTCCGATCTCGGCTTCTCCTACGGCCTCGAGCCGAAGCTCGACCGCACCGAGCCGGAGATCCTCGCGATCTACGACAAGATCATCAAGGAATGCGCCAAGCGCGGTCTCAACCCGGGCATCCATTGCAGCGGCGCGGAAGGCGCGGCGCGCGCGATCAACATGGGCTTCAAGCTGGTGACGTTGTCCAACGAAGTCGGCCTGATGACGACCTACGCCAAGATGCAGGTCAACGCGACCCGCAAGGATTCGGCCGGGAAGGCCTAAGACACTCGCGAATGGCGGATGGGGAGTAGCGAATAGTGCTGCTCCCCTTTTTCCATTCGCCACTCACCAACTCGCTATTCGCCTCCGAAGGAGACCTGCCATGACCATCAGCCCCGTCATTCGCCTCCATCCCGATGATGGCGTGCTGATCGCGCGCGCGAGCCTGCCGCCGGGAACATTGGTTGCCGACGGCGTGACCACGGTCGAGCGCATTCCCTCCGGCCACAAGGTCGCGATCAAGCCGATCGCATTGGGCGAGCCGGTGATACGCTACGGCCAGATCATCGGCTTTGCGACGGTGCCGATCGCACCGGGCCAGCACGTGCACGTGCAGAATTGCGGCATGGGTGATTTCTCGAAGGACTACGCCTATTGCGCCGACGTCAAGCCGACGCCGAATTTCGATCTGCCGGCGACCTTCGAAGGCATCCGCCGCCCGGACGGCCGCGTCGCCACGCGCAACTATATCGGCATCCTCACCTCGGTGAATTGCAGCGCGCATGTCGCAAGCCTCGTCGCCGACGTCTTCAAGAAGAATCCGTTCACCGGCGACAATCCGCTGGCCGACTTTCCCAATGTCGACGGCGTGGTCGCGCTGACCCACAAGACCGGCTGCGGCATGACGCAGAACGAGCCCCTGGCGCTGCTCCGCCGCACGCTCGGCGGCTATGCGCGTCACGTCAATTTCTCCCACGTCATCGTGCTCGGTCTCGGCTGCGAGGTGAACCAGATCGGCGGGCTGATGGAGGAGCAGAAGCTCGCCGGCCGCCTCCGCGCGATGGACATCCAGGAGGTCGGCGGCACCCGCAAGACGGTGGAGGCCGGCATTGCGTTCGTGCGTGAAGCTCTCGCAGACTCCAACAAGGTCAAGCGCGAATCCGTACCGGTGAGCGAACTCACCGTGGCCCTACAATGCGGCGGCTCGGACGGCTATTCCGGCGTATCCGCAAATCCGGCGCTGGGGGCCGCCAGCGATCTCATCGTCCGTCACGGCGGCACCGTGATCCTGTCCGAGACGCCGGAGACCTACGGCGCCGAGCATCTGCTCACGCGCCGCGCCGTCAGCCGCGAGGTCGGCGAAAAGCTGGTCGATCTCATGCGCTGGTGGGACGAATACACCGAGCGCGAAGGCGCCGAGATGAATGCCAATCCGAGCCCCGGCAACAAGGCCGGCGGCCTCACCACCATTTTGGAAAAGTCGCTCGGCGCGATGGCCAAGGCCGGCACCACCAACCTCGTCGACGTGCTGCGCTACGCCGAGCCCGTCACGAAGCGCGGTTTCGTGTTCATGGACACGCCCGGCTATGATCCGGTCGCCGCGACCGGTCAGGTCGCCGGCGGTGCCAATCTGGTCTGCTTCACCACCGGCCGTGGCAGCGTGTTCGGCTGCAAGCCGGCGCCGTCGATCAAGCTCGCCACCAACACGCCCATGTACAAGCGCATGGAAGAGGACATGGACGTCAATTGCGGCACCATCCTCGAAGGCGAGGAGAGCGTCCAAGAGTGCGGCCAGCGCATCTTCGAGCTCATCCTGAAGACGGCTTCGGGACAGCCGACCAAAAGCGAGAGCTTCGATTTCGGCGGCGCCGAGTTCGCGCCCTGGGTGCTCGGGGCGACGATGTGAGGCTACGCGGCAGCTACGGAATGGTGACCGACAACGCCCGGAAGTAGCTTGCCGGAACATGGTCGCGCACGACGCCGGGCAGTATGTCGGATTGGTCGAGCGTCCGCGGGTCGATGTCGCGGAGCTCCTCGATGCTTGGGATCTTCAGGTGGAAAATGTCCGCGGCACCAAGGGTACGAAGCCCGATTTGGATGAGGCTGGGGTCGTTTCCCTCTTTCGACTCCGGCACCTGACCTGCGAAGGTCGAGCCAGACCCGCAACGCACCATTTGGCCGACGTGGCGGAAATTGCCTAGCGGCAGGCTGGGTGGAACGGCCGGGACGATGTCGTTACCGTTGACGAGCCGGAACGTGCTTTCGCCGAGAGGCTCGTAGGCTTCAAAGAAACGCTGACCGCCGGTTCGCGGCCCGCCAAACGTGTAAATGGCGGTTGCCCGCAAGCCAGCATCCAACGCCCGCAGTGCTGCGATATTTGCCAAGGCGCCGCCCATGCTGTGTCCGGTAAAGAAGAGCGGCTGTCCGGCGCCGCCGCTCCTGATAGCAGCTTCGATGTCTGATCGGACTGCACCGACGGCTTCGGCAAATCCCTTGTGAAAAACATTTGGACTTGGTTCGAGGGTGAAGTCGGTGATCCAATCCTTGATACTGAGCGGATCGGTGCCGGACAGTGTGACGAATGTCGCGTCGCGTCCGACGGCGACAATGAAGCGGGCTTTTGGTGGCACCAAACCTGTAGCGGGGGTGTCGGCACCGAAGCCGCGCATCTCCAGCCCCAGTGCCTTCAGAATATTGTCTACCTTGTCGCGGTCGTCGGTCTCGTAGGCGAGCTGCGACAGCCACATCATGGCTTGCGCGTTTCCCGGTGTGAAACCTGGAGTGACCGTGAAACCATCGAGCGCGTCGGCGCGATAGGAAGCCTGCGGGAATCTGACCAGAAAGCTCATCGGAAACATCTCCTCTTTCAGGCCGCGCCACGCGTCGATACGTTGCGCGGCAACCATTACGAACGGGAGAGTCCATCATGCGCAAAGCGGCGCGTCGGGCGCGGCTTGTGCAGGCAATGGTTCATTCGATCATAGGTAGATTACTTCGGCAAGTGTAACTCGCAGATCAGCCCGCGGCGTAGGCAACCCGTGCCCGTTGTTAGTGCTTGATCCCACCCGGAACCGGTGTTCTGCTCAAAAAAGCTGCTGGAGCACCGCACCCCGTGTCGATCTACGTCGCACTACATCACGTCACGCACTACAAATACGACCGCCCGATCGATCTTGGCCCGCAGACCATCCGGCTGCGGCCGGCGCCGCATACGCGCACGCCGGTTCTGAGCTATTCGCTCAAGGTCACTCCGGCCAATCATTTCGTGAACTGGCAGCAGGACCCGCAAGGCAATTGGCTGGCGCGCTACGTCTTTCCGGAGAAGACGACCGAGCTGAAATTCGAGGTCGACTTCACGGCGCAGATGACCGTGGTCAACCCGTTCGACTTCTTCGTCGAGCCCTATGCCGACAGCTTTCCGTTCGAATATCCGAAGGACCTGAAGACGGAGCTTGCGCCTTATCTCGAGACCATCAAGCCCGATCGCCTGTTCGCGAAATTTCTCGATACGATCCCGCACGAAGCCCCGAACACCGTCAACTTCCTGGTCGATCTCAACCGCGAGCTTCAGAAGCACGTCCGTTACATCATCCGCATGGAGCCCGGCGTGCAGACGCCGGAGGAGACGCTCTCCTCCGGGGCCGGCTCGTGCCGCGACTCTGCCTGGCTGCTGATCCAGACCCTGCGTCATCTCGGCCTCGCGGCGCGCTTCGTCTCCGGTTACCTGATCCAGATCCGTCCCGACATCGATCCGATCGAGGGACCACCCGAGGTGGAAAGCGATTTCACCGATCTGCACGCCTGGGCCGAGGTCTATCTGCCGGGCGCGGGCTGGATCGGATTTGACGCGACGTCCGGCATGCTCGCGGGCGAGGGGCACATCCCGGTTGCGGCCACGCCGCATTATCGCTCGGCCGCGCCGATTTCCGGCGGCGCCGGCTTTGCCGAAGTCGAGTTCGCCTTCGACATGAGCGTCAAGCGCATCCGCGAGGCGCCGCGCATCACAAAGCCGTTCTCCGACGAATCCTGGACGCGGCTCAATGACCTCGGCGAGCAGGTCGACGGCGATCTCGCCGCGCAGGATGTCCGGCTGACCATGGGCGGCGAACCGACCTTCGTCTCCGTCGATGATCTCGAAGCGGCGGAGTGGAACACCGAGGCCGTCGGCCCGACCAAGCGCGCATTGGCCGACGATCTGATCCGCCGCCTGCGCACGCGTTTCGGGCCGGGCGGCCTGCTGCATTACGGCCAGGGCAAATGGTATCCCGGCGAGAGCCTGCCGCGCTGGGCCTTTGGGCTTTATTGGCGCAAGGACGGCGTGCCGATCTGGAAGAACGCCGACCTCATTGCCAGCATCGAAAATCCGCGCCGCGCCGAGGCCAAGGACGCCAAAGCGTTCGTGGAAGGCGCGGCGGCACGGCTCGGGCTCGATCCCGGCTACATCATGCCGGCCTACGAGGACACCGCGCTCTGGCTTCAGAAGGAAGCCGAGCTTCCCGTCAATGTCGATCCGTCCGACTCCAAATTGTCCGATCCGGAGGCGCGCGTGCGGATCGCGCGGGTGTTCGAGCAGGGCCTCGACACCCCGCGCGGATTCGTGCTGCCGGTGCAGCGCTGGAACGCGCCGCCGCGCTGGCGCAGCGAGCGCTGGCAACTCCGGCGCAATCATCTGTTCCTGATGCCGGGCGATTCCCCGCTCGGCCTGCGCCTGCCGATCGGTTCGCTCGGCTACGTTCCACCCGATCAATATCCCTACATCGTCGAACGCGACCCGATGGAGGGGCGCGGCAAGCTGCCGGTGTTCAGCCTTCCGGCGCGTCCGGAAGCGCCGCCGCGGGCCGCGCCCGAGAAACTCAACACGTCGGTCCCGGTCCGCACCGCGATGTCGGTCGAAGTCCGCGACGGCGTGCTCTGCGCCTTCATGCCGCCGGTCGAGCGCATCGAGGATTATCTCGAACTGGTCGCGGCGCTCGAAGCCACCGCCGAGGAGATGCAGCTCCAGGTCCATGTCGAGGGCTACCCGCCGCCGTTCGACCCGCGCGTCGAGGTCATCAAGGTGACGCCGGATCCCGGCGTCATCGAGATCAACATCCAGCCGGCCAAGAGCTGGCGCGACGCGGTCGACATCACCTCCGGTCTCTATGAGGACGCCGGCAAGGTGCGCCTCGGTGCCAACCGCTTCCTGGTCGACGGCCGCCACACCGGTACCGGCGGCGGCAACCACGTCGTGGTCGGCGGCTCCTCGCCACAGGACTCGCCGTTCCTGCGCCGTCCCGATCTGTTGAAGAGCCTGGTGCTGCACTGGCAGCGGCATCCGTCGCTGTCCTATTTCTTCTCGGGCCTGTTCATCGGCCCGACCAGCCAGGCGCCGCGCATCGACGAAGCCCGGCACGACAGCATCTACGAGCTCGAGATCGCGCTCGCGCACGTGCCGCCGCCGGGTTACCAGACGCCGCTCTGGCTGGTCGACCGGCTATTCCGGCATCTGCTCGTCGACATCACCGGCAACACCCATCGCGCCGAGATCTGCATCGACAAGCTCTATTCGCCGGATGGGACCACAGGGCGGCTCGGCCTCGTCGAATTCCGCGCGCTCGAAATGCCGCCCGACCCGCGCATGTCGCTGGCGCAGCAGCTCCTGATCCGCGCGCTGATCGCAAAATTCTGGCGCGAGCCGCAGACCGGCAAATTCGTGCGCTGGGGCACCGCGCTGCATGATCGCTTCATGCTGCCTCACTTCATCTGGCAGGATTTTCTTGATGTGCTTTCTGAGTTGAAGCAATCCGGCTATCCCTTTGAGCCGGAATGGTATCTGGCCCAGCTCGAATTCCGCTTCCCCGCTTTCGGCCGTATCCATCATGGCGGCGTGACGCTGGAGCTGCGCCAGGCGCTGGAGCCCTGGCATGTGCTCGGCGAGGAGGGCTCGGCCGGCGGCACGGTGCGTTATGTCGACAGTTCGGTCGAACGGCTTCAAGTGAAAGCTGAGGGCTTTGTCGAGGGCCGCCACGTCGTGACCTGCAACGGCCGCCGCCTGCCGATGACGTCGACCGGCCGCTCCGGGGAGGCCGTGGCCGGCGTCCGCTTCAAGGCCTGGCAGCCGGCCTCCGGCCTGCACCCGACCATCCCCGTTCACGCGCCCCTGACCTTCGACCTGATCGACACCTGGAACGGCCGCTCGCTGGGCGGCTGCGTCTATCACGTCGCCCATCCCGGCGGCCGCAGCTACGACACCAAGCCCGTCAACACCTACGAGGCCGAGGCGCGGCGGCTGGCGCGCTTCCAGGACCACGGCCATACGCCGGGTCCGATGCAGCTCCCGCCCGAGGAACGCACAAATGAGTTTCCGCTGACCCTCGACTTGCGGACCCCGCTCCTGCAATGAGAATGATGGTGGGGCAGGGAGAGGCGCATGGGCGAGGGCGCAGCCGAACAGGACGACAAGACGGGTAAGGCGCAAGGTCAGCGCGAAGGCCAGCGCCGCCTCGCGCAATGGGTCCGCGACTATAGCCGCCTGCCTGGCATCCCCGACGAGTTCCTGGGGCCCGACGGCGCCCCCCGCGCGGTCTGGAGCCGCTTCTTCGACGCCTTCGGCGCGCTCGCGCCGGACGAGATCGAGCGGCGGTTCGGCATGGCCGACCGCCATTTGCGCGAAGCCGGCGTCACCTACCGTGCGCCCGGTGACAGCGCCGACCGGCCGTGGTCGATCAGCCATCTGCCGCTGCTGATCGACGAGGCCGACTGGAAGCAGCTGTCTGCCGGCATCACCCAGCGCGCCGAGCTGCTCGAGCTCGTGCTGCGCGACATCTATGGCGAGGGACGGCTGGTCGCGGAAGGCGCGCTGCCGGCCGCCGCGATCGCCGGCAGTCCCGAATATCTCCGCCCCGTCTGCGGCGTGCCGCCGCCGGGCGGGCGCTATCTCTCGCTCTATGCCGCCGATGTCGGCCGCGGGCCGGACGGGCGCTGGTGGGTGCTCGGCGACCGCACGCAGGCGCCGTCGGGGGCGGGCTATGCGCTGGAGAACCGCCTGGTGCTCTCGCGCGCCTTCTCCGATCTCTACAAGTCGATGAACGTGCCGCGCGTTGCGCCGTTCTTCGAGGCGTTTCGCGACAGCCTGCGCGCGCGCGCCGATCGCGACGAGCCGCGCATCGGCGTGCTCACCCCGGGCAGCTTCAGCGAGACCTATTTCGAGCACGCGACCCTGGCGCGCTATCTCGGCTTTCTGCTGGTCGAGGGCGACGATCTCGCCGTCAGCGACAACCGCATCCACATCCGCACTGTTGCCGGCCTGAAGCGGCTCGACGTGCTGCTCCGCCGGGTCGATTCCAATTCGCTCGATCCGCTCGAGCTCGATGCGTCCTCGCATCTCGGCGTGCCCGGCCTGATCGACGTGCTGCGCAAGGACGGTGTCGTCGTCGCCAACATGCCGGGCTCGGGCGTGCTGGAGGCGCGCGCGATGCTCGGCTTCCTGCCGGCGCTGAGCCGTCGCCTGCTCGGCGAGGAGCTCAAGATGCCGCATATCGCGACCTGGTGGTGCGGCCAGCGCATCGCCCGCGACGAGGTGCTGTCACGGCTCGATGAGGTCGCGATCGAGGGCGCCTATCGGCGCGGCGTTCCCGGCTTCGACAGCAATGGCCCGGTGCTCGCGAGCGAGCTCGACGCCGCCGGGCGCCAGCGTCTCGTCGACGCCATCAGCACGCGCGGCATGGATTATGTCGGCCAGGAGGTGGTGCGGCTTTCGACCATGCCGGTGTGGGAGCAGGGCCAGCTCACGCCGCGTCCCTTCGTGCTGCGCGTGTTCGCGGCCGCGACCCCCGACGGCTGGGCCATCATGCCCGGCGGCTTCTGCCGGATCGCCGAGCAGGCGGACGCGCGCGCGGTGTCGATGGGCGACGGCGCGCGCGCCGCCGATGTCTGGGTGGTCTCGGACAAGAAGGTCTCGGTCGCGACGCTGCTGCCCGCGACCGACAAGGTGCGGATCCGCCGCATCGCCGGCGTGCTGCCGAGCCGCGCCGCGGACAATCTGTTCTGGCTCGGCCGCTATCTCGAACGCGCCGAGGCAACGCTGCGGCTGGTGCGCGCGCTGGGTTCGCCGAGCGGGCCCAACAAGGGCACCGCGGCCTCGCTGCAATCGGCCGACCGCATCCAGCGCCTGCTGGTGGCCTGGGGCGCGATCTCGCAGGCCTCGCGCACCGCGCCGGGGCGTATCGTCGCCGAAGCGCTGCAGAGCCCGGAGCGTTTCGGCTCGGCGCTGTCGCTGGTGCGCGCGGCGCAGCGTACGGCGACATCCTTGCGCGAGCGGCTGTCGCCCGACGCCTGGCAGGTCATCACCGAGATGGCCGATCGGCTGGCCTACGAGGTCGAGGACGACGACGATGTGCTGAGCGCGGCCGAGCTGACCTTGCAGGAGCTGGCGAGCTTTGCGGGGCTGGCGCAGGAGAACATGAACCGCGCCGCCGGCTGGCGCTTCCTCGATATCGGCCGCCGCACCGAGCGCGCCATCAACACCACGCGCTTCGCGCGCCAGTTCGCCTATGACGAGGCCTGCGACGAGGATCTCGATATCCTGCTGACGCTGGTGGATTCCCAGATCACCTACCGCTCGCGCTATCTGCTGGCGCCGATCCTCGCGCCGGTGCGCGACCTCGCGGTGCTCGACAGCTACAATCCGCGTTCGGTCGCATTCCAGGTGACGACGCTGAACGAGCACATCGCGTCGCTCCCGAGCCTGAAGGAGCACGGCCTGATCGAGCAGCCGCAGCGGCTCGCGGTGGCGGTGCAGTCCATGCTGGCCACTGCCGAGGCCGAGAAGCTCGAGGTCAAGACCCTGTTCTCGCTGGAGCAGGACCTGCTCAGCCTCGCCGAGGCGATCGGGCTGCACTACTTCCCGCACGGCCCCAATGCGAGCCGGCCGGAAAAGCTGACGGGGCTGGCGTGATCTACGACATCCGTCACGTCACGACTTACGAATACGAGAGTCCGGTCAGCTTCGCCCGCTGCACGCTGCGGCTGGAGCCGAAGAGCGGCCACGGCCAGGAGCTGATCTCGCACAAGGTCGAGATCCGGCCGCGCCCGTCCGAGCGCCACGTCCGCCGCGACTTCTTCGGCACGCTCACCGAGAGCGTCGTGATCGAAACCGCACACCGAAACTTGCGCATCGACTCGCGCTCGCGCGTCTCCGTCTCGCGACAGCCGCCGGCGCGCGATGCCGTCAGCCCGCCCTGGGAGAGCATCCGCGACATCGCGTTTGAAGCGACGAGCCTCGGGCCGTCCTCGCCGGTCGGCTACGTCTTTGCGAGCCCGCTGGTGCCGGTGCTGCACCCCGTCAGCGCCTATGCGGGCACGAGCTTTGCGCCCGGCGCAGGGATCCTGGCCGGCGCGGCCGATCTCATGCATCGCATCCGCACCGAATTCCGCTACGATCCGAAGGCGACGGTGATCTCGACGCCGCTTGGCGAGGTCTTCGACAAGCGCCATGGCGTTTGCCAGGACTTTGCCCATGTGATGATCGCAGGGCTGCGCGGGCTCGGCCTTCCGGCAGCCTATGTCAGCGGCTATCTCCGTACCATCCCGCCGCCGGGCCAGCCGCGTTTGCAGGGCGCCGATGCCACCCATGCCTGGGTGTCGCTGTGGTGCGGGGCTGAGCTTGGCTGGGTCGATTTCGATCCGACCAATGATTTGCTGGTCGCCAACGATCACATCGTGCTCGCGGTCGGCCGCGACTTCTCCGACGTCTCGCCGGTCGACGGCATCATCGTCGGCTCGCCGAAGCAGAAGCTCGGCGTCGCCGTGGACGTGCTGCTGGTGGAATAAAAGCGGTCTTGCCGGCCCGGCGCCCGCTGCCGCCAAGCTGTGTCGCGCCCCGACCGCAACCGTGATGTCGCAGGGCACAACAGCAACATATTTCCGTAAATTCGTCCCGGCGTTTGGTCAGGTGGCCCAAGATGGGCTATGCTGGCCGTTGCGTCGAGGACACGAATGAGACGTCGGGAGCTGGCGTGGGACACCACCGACGAGCGGGGCTGCATCCATGATGACGTTACCGAGACTGGCGGCTGAATCCCTGGAGAAGGTGCTGGGCTCGTTCATGCGTCGCAGGTACGGCGAGGCTCCCGCGAACATCGTCGAAAGCGCGACGCGCACCGCGATGGAGTGCATTGGCAATAGCGACGCGCTCTACCACAATGTCGAGCACACGATGCTGGTGACGCTGGCGGGCCATTCCATCCTCAGCGGCCGATATCTCCACACCCACCTCGAGGCCGCGGATTACGTCCACATTCTGATCGCGTGCCTCGCCCACGACATCGGCTATGTCCGGGGCCTGTTCGAGGAGGATGACAATGACGGCTTCGTGATCGACGCGGCGGGCACCAAGGTTTCATTGCCCCGCGGCGCCTCGGATGCCAGCCTGATGATGTATCATGTCGACCGGTCGAAGCTCTATGTCATGCGGCGGTTGCAACATATCCCGGGGCTGGACCCGGAACGCATCGCCAGCGCCATCGAGGGCACCCGCTTCCCGGCCCGTGAAGGGCAGGAGTATGACGACGAAGCCTCGATCCTGCGCGCCGCGGACTTCATCGGCCAGCTCGGCGATCCCAACTATCTGCGCAAGGCCAACGCGCTCTATTACGAATTCGAAGAGGTCGGCATCAATCGCCAGCTCGGCTACGACTCGCCCGCCGACATCGTGAACCGCTATCCACAATTCTACTGGAACAGCGTCGCACCGCACATCCAGACCGAGATCGGCTATCTCAACAAGACCGAGATCGGTCGGCAGTGGATCGCCAACCTCTACAGCAACGTGTTCCGCGCCGAACGCGAGATCTCGCTGTCAGGCCCGCAGAAATAGGCCCCGTAGCCCGCATGGAGCGAAGCGGAATGCGGGGACGCCTGCATCCGCGAATCCCGGATTGCGCTGCGCTTCATCCAGGCTACGGCCTCTCAACTCCGTGAGCAAATCATGCAACAAAAAACCATCACCACGGATATCCTCGACATCGCCTATCTCGAATACGGCGCGCCGGATGGTTGGCCCTGCATCATGGGCCACGGCTTTCCCTACGATGTGAGCGCCTATGCCGAGACCGCGCCTCTGATCGCGGAAGCGGGCGCGCGGGTGCTTGTGCCGTGGCTGCGCGGCTACGGGCCGACGCGGTTCCGGTCCGCCGCGACGCTGCGCTCCGGCGAGCAGGCGGCGCTCGGCGCCGATCTGCTGGCCTTCATGGATGCGCTTCACATCGGGCGCGCGGTCGTCGGCGGTTACGATTGGGGCGGGCGGGCGGCCTGCGTGGTCTCGGTGCTGCATCCCGAGCGCGTGATCGCCCTCGTCTCCGGCAATTCCTACAACATCCAGAACATTGCGCGCGCGCTGGAGCCGGCTTCGCCACCGGAGGAAGCGGCGCTCTGGTATCAATATCTCTTCCACAACGAGCGCGGCCGCCGCGCGCTGGAGCGCAACCGGCGCGGCTTTGCGCGCCAGCTCTGGGCGATGTGGTCGCCGAAATGGGGCTTCGACGACGCCACGTTCGAGACAAGTGCGGCGTCGTTCGACAATCCTGATTTCGTCGATGTCGTGATCCATTCCTACCGTCACCGTTATGGGCTGGTCGAAGGCGATCCCGCCTATGCCGCGATCGAGGCCAAGCTCGCCGCGCAGCCGCCGATCCGTGTCCCGACGATCGCGATCGACGGCGACAGCGACGGCGTCAATCCCGGCACCATCAGTCACGCGCCCAGGTTCGAAGGCTTCTTCGAGCGGCGTGTCTTCGCTGGGGCCGGCCACAACCTGCCGCAGGAGCGGCCTGCCGAATGGGCGCAAGCCGTGCTCGACGTTCGCAAGGCGGCCGCCTGACCCCGATTTTCGACGTCGCGGGGAACTTTTCGCTGACGGCGCCGTCCAAGTCCTGAGCGAGAGCTGTGAAGGAGTTGATCATGGGCGAGGAAAGCAAGCCGAGCGGGCCGGACCTGACCAAGGGCGTATCGCTCAACCAGTTCAAGGACGGCAAGCTGCTCGGCCATGTCGGCGAGGAAGACGTCTTGCTGGTGCAAGCCGGCAGCGAAATCTTCGCGATCGAGCCGTCTTGCAGCCACTACCACGGCCCGCTCGCCGAAGGGCTGGTGGTCGGCGACACGATCCGCTGTCCCTGGCATCACGCCTGCTTCTCCTTGCGCACCGGCGAAGCCACCCGACCGCCGGCGCTGAACGCGCTCGCGGTGTGGGAGGTGACGCGCGATCGGGACAAGGTCATCGTTCAGCGCAAGCGCGAGATGCCGCAGCCTGCAGCGTCACATCGCAGCGCGCCGACGCCGGAAAAATTCGTCATCGTCGGCGGCGGTGCGGCCGGCTTTGCGGCCGCCGAGACGCTGCGGCGCGAGGGCTTTGCCGGCGCCATCACCATGTTGAGTAATGACGCCGCGATGCCGGTCGATCGGCCGAACCTTTCCAAGGATTACCTCGCCGGCAATGCACCGGAGGATTGGCTGCCGCTGCGGGGCGAGGACTACTATCAGGACGCGGGCATCGATCTCAGGCTCAACACGAATGTTGCCGCAATCGATCCGAAGGCGCGCAGCGTCACGCTCGGCAATGGCGACACGCTGCCGTTCGACCGGCTGCTGCTTGCAACCGGCGCCGAACCGGTCAAGTTGCAGATTCCGGGCGCGGACCAGCCACATGTCCATACCTTGCGCAGCGTTGCCGACAGCCGCGCCATCATCAAGGCGGCCGGCAGCGCGAAGCGCGCGCTGGTGATCGGCGCCAGCTTCATCGGCCTCGAAGTCGCGGCCTCCTTGCGGGCGCGCAAGCTGGAGGTGCATGTGGTTGCCCCCGAGGAGCGGCCGATGCAGCGCGTGCTCGGCTCCGAGATGGGTGATTTCGTCCGCGCGCTGCATGAAGACAACGGCGTCCACTTTCACCTCGAGGACACCGTCGAAAAGCTCGACGGCAAACGCGCCACGCTGAAGAGCGGCAGTGTGATCGAGGCCGATCTGGTCGTGGTCGGGATCGGCGTCAAGCCGCGCCTTGCGCTCGCCGAGCAGGCGGGGCTCGCCATCGATCGCGGCGTCAGCGTGAACGAGTATCTCGAGACCAGCGCATCAGGCATCTTCGCGGCCGGCGACATCGCGCGCTGGCCCGATCCGCATTCGGGCCAGAACATCCGCGTCGAGCACTGGGTAGTGGCGGAGCGGCAGGGCCAGACCGCGGCGCGTAACATGCTCGGCAAGCGCGAACGCTTCGACGCCGTGCCGTTCTTCTGGTCGCAGCACTACGACGTTCCGATCAACTATGTCGGCCATGCCGAGAGCTTCGACGAGATCGCGATCGACGGCAGCATCGACGGCAAGGACTGCGTGCTGAGGTACCGCCAGGGCGGGCGCGTGCTGGCGGTCGCTTCAATCTATCGGGACCTCGACAACCTCAAGGCCGAGCTCGAGATGGAGCGGTCGGGCGGCTGACGCGCCGCATTCGATCTTGATTTACGTCAATGTTGCTGCCGGCTGCGGCTGCTTTGCTGGCTGTCGTCCCAAGGTGGCCCGTGCTATCCTGAATTGTGCCTCCGGGCTCCGCATGCAGGAGTGGCGTCATGACAAGTGCCTCGGATACGTCTCCTCAATCAAGCCTCGGCTCGGGCATTGCGGCGTTGCATCCCAAATGGGGCTGGATCGTCGCGCTCGGTGTCGTCTACCTCATCGCCGGATTCGTCGCGCTCGGCAGCGTGATGTTGGCGACAGTGGCGAGCGTGATCGTGGTCGGCGCCATGATGATCGTGGCTGGTGCCACCGAGATCATCGGCGCATTCCAGATGAAGAGCTGGGGCAAGTTCCTGATCTGGGCCTTGCTCGGCGTGCTCTATGTCATCGCGGGTTTCCTGACCTTCGAGAACCCGCTGTTCGCGGCAGTGCTGCTGACGTTGTTCCTGGGCGCGTCGCTGATCGCCTCGGGGGCCGTCCGGCTGTTTCTCGCCTTCAGCATGAAGCGCGAAAGCCCGTGGGTATGGGTCGCGCTATCTGCCGTCATCACACTGCTGCTTGGTTTCTTGATTCTGGCGCGCTGGCCGGTGAACAGCGTCTACATCCTCGGCCTGTTCCTCGGCATCGACCTGATCATGGCGGGCGCCGGCTGGGTCAGCCTGGGCTTCAGCCTGCGGCGGCGCCACTAGCTGACCAGCAACTCGACGCAAGACCGTCTCGCGGAACTCCGCTGAGCTGACGCGCTGACAAAAAGGCAGCACGCCGCGCGGTCGCCTCGCGCGGACGATCATCACCGGGGAGAAACCATGAGAGCCGCTTTGGCCCTGGCCGCAGCGCTGGCTGCCGCCTGTCTGTCCACGCCCGCATCAGCGCAAAGATCCTACGGCCCTGGTGTCAGCGACACCGAGATCAAGATCGGCAACACGATGCCCTATAGCGGCCCCGCATCGCCGCTCGGCATCACCGGCAGGGTCATCTCCGCTTATTTCGACGAGGTCAACGAGAAGGGCGGCGTCAATGGCCGCAAGCTCAATCTGTTGTCGCTCGACGACGCCTTCTCGCCGCCGAAGACCATGGAAGCCGCGCGACGCCTGGTCGAGGGCGACGGCGTCGCCTTCATCTTCGCGACCATGGGCACCGCGCCGAGCTCGGCGATCGCAAAATATCTCAACAGCAACAAGGTGCCGCAGATCTTCCTGATCAGCTCGGCCTCGAAGTGGAACGATCCCGCCAACATGCCGTGGTCGATGGCGCTGCCCTGGGCGCCGAACTACACCAGCGAGGCCGCGATCGACGTCGCCTATGCCCGCGCCAAGAACCCGAACGCGCGTTTCGCGGTGCTCTATCAGAACGATGACGCGGGCAAGGAATATTTTCGCGGTGTCAAGGAAGCGCTTGGTGCCGACGCCGACAAGGCGCTCGCGATGGCCTCGAGCTTCGAGGTCACCGATCCCACCGTCGATTCCCAGGTGCTGACGCTGGCCAACACCAAGGCCGATGTCTTCATGATCTATTCGGTGACGCCGCGCGCTTGCGCGCAGGCGATCCGCAAGGCCCATGAGGTCGGCTGGCAGCCGACGCGCTTCCTCGCCAGCGGCTGCGCCAACAAGGCGACCGTGATGGTGCCGGCAGGTCTCGATGCCGGCAAGGGCGTGCTGTCGCTCGGCTCGCTCAAGCCGTTTGTCGAGCAGCCGAAGGACGACCCGTCGATGACGGCCTATATCGACTTCATGAAGAAGCGCCTGCCCAATGCCGACATCAACAACGTCGCCGGTCTCTACGGCTACACCGTCGCCGAGGCGTTGGTGGTCCTGCTCAAGCAGTGCAAGGACAACCTGACGCGCGAGAACATCATGGCGCAGGCGGCGAACCTCAAGAACGTGCCACTGTCGCTGTTGCTGCCCGGTATCACCCTCAACACCACACCGCAGGATTTCCGCCCGATCAAGGACGGCTACATGCTCCAGTTCGACGGCAACGACTGGATCGTGGCGAGCGAGCTCTTGCGCGGAACCTAACGTGCGGCAGAGACAGTGCACCCTCTCCCCTTGTGGGAGAGGGTGGATCGCCGCGAAGCGGCGAGCCGGGTGAGGGGTTTCTCTCCGCGAGTCGTCTCTACATTTGAACTCGCGGATACAACCCCTCATCCGGCGCTTCGCGCCACCTTCTCCCACAAGGGGAGAAGGGAAGAGCTAAGCGCAGCGAACAGGAGACCACCATGGACTTTCAACACTCCGCCCGTTCGCTGGAGCTGCAGGAGCGCGTCCGCCAGTTCATGCTTGCGCATGTCGAGCCGGTCGAGGAGCTCTACTACGAGCAGGTCAAGCCGGAGGCCACGCGCTACAAGACGCCGCAGGTGCTCCAGGACCTGAAGCGGCTGGCGCGGGAGCAGGGGCTCTGGAACCTGTTTCTCTCCGGCGAGCACGGCCAAGACCCTAACAACATTGGCCTGACCAATCTCGAATATGCGCCGGTGAAGGAGATCATGGGCCGTATCCTCTGGGCGCCCGAAATCTTCAACTGCTCCGCCCCTGATGTCGGCAACATGGAAGTGCTGGCGAATTACGGCACGCCGGCACAGCAGGAGCGCTGGCTGAAGCCGCTGCTGGAGGGGCGCATCCGCTCAGGCTTCTCGATGACGGAGCCGCAGGTCGCCTCCAGCGATGCCACCAACATCCAGTGCGAGATCAAACGCGACGGCGGCGACTACGTCATCAACGGCCGCAAATGGTTCACGTCGGGCGCGATGAACGAGGATTGCGAGATCCTGATCGTGATGGGCAAGACCGCGCCCGACCATCCCGACCGCCATCGCCAGCAGTCCATGATCCTGGTGCCCAAGGCGACGCCCGGCGTGCGCATCGTCCGCGACATGCTGACCTACGGCTACGACGACGCGCCGGTCGGCCATCCCGAAATCGTCTACGAGAATGTCCGTGTACCGGCGGAGAACATCCTGCTCGGCGAAGGCCGCGGCTTCGAGATCGCGCAGGGCCGGCTCGGCCCCGGCCGCATCCATCACTGCATGCGGTTGATCGGCTGCGCCCAGCGTGCGCTGGAATTGATGTGCCAGCGCTCCGTGTCGCGCACAGCCTTCGGCAAGCCGCTCGCCGAGCAGGGCTCTGTGAAGGAGGACATCGCGCACTCCTTCTGCGAGATCGCGCAGGCGCGGCTCCTGACGCTGCAAGCCGCCGACAAGATGGACCGCGAAGGCAACAAGTCGGCGCGCGACCTGATCGCCGCCGCCAAGATCGTGGTTCCCAGTATGGCCGCGCGCGTCATCGACCGCGCCATCCAGATCCACGGCGCCGCCGGCGTCTCGCAGGATACTTTCCTCGCGCGAGCCTATGTCTATGCCCGCTTCATCCGCATCGGCGACGGGCCGGACCAGGTGCATCTGGCAGCGGTCGGCAAGGAGCTGATCAAGCGCGGCGGACAGTTTTGAATTTGGTTGCGTTGCTTCCTTCAGTACGCACGCCATTGGGCAATGGAACTACTGCCGCGGAACCCACTACGGTGTTACCCATACGCATTTTGCAATTGTCTGCGGCCTCACAAATCTTGCTAACTCTTTCAGCGGCCCGCGCAGAATAATTGCACTGGTGTTGTAAGCGTTTGGAGTTTCATTGTTGAGATTAATAACGACTGCAAGCGAATTCGGCTGCGTTGCGCCTAGGGAACACAGGTTCAAACAACCCCTGAAGCCGCCTTTCCGGCCGGAATGGACAAGCCGGGAGATGCCTTGTCCAAGAGGCTTCCTGACGTGATTTCCCCGGGGCGAATTCGCAACCGCCTCCTGGCGGCAGTGCCGCCAGCGGACTTCGCGTCGCTTGCATCCGACCTGGAGACGGTAGCACTCGACCAGGACGCGGTTCTCTCGCGCACGGGCGATCGTCTTGAGCACATTCTCTTCCCCGATAGCGGGGCCGTTTCGCTGATGGTCAACATGGCAAGCGGGCAGACGGTTGCCACGGCCGCTGTCGGCCGCGAGGGCGCTGTCGGCATGCTTTCGGTGCTTGGACCGTCGCCTTCGGCAATCACCGCCATCGTCCGCGTGACGGGCACCGCCTCGCGGATTTCGGCCTCGCGGTTTCACGCTGCCTTCAATCGAAGCCCCGCGATACGGCAGGTCGTCCAGCTTCACGTCAGGGCGATGCTTGCGCAGTTTCAACTCGGCGTGGCATGCAATGCGTTACATCCGGTCCAGGCTCGGATCGCCCGCTGGCTGCTCCAGTTTCGCAATCGGACCGACCACGACGTCCTTCCGCTCACCCAGGAGGCGCTGTCGCAGATACTCGGCGTGCGACGAACCACGGTGACTCTCCTGATGCGCAGTCTGCGCGCGTCCGGAGCGATCCGATCGGAGCGACGAGGTCAAATCGAAGTCGACCCAATGCGGCTTGCTGCGGCCGCTTGCGAATGCCACAGCACCATGTCAAGCGAACTCGAGGAGATTTTGTCGATCGGCGTGCCCGGATCCCGCGTTCCGGTCGCCACCTGATGTGATATCGCGGTGATTCCTTGTGAGCAGCTGATGCTTCGCGTCGGTCAGCTTGTCTTCGCTCGACCAGGGCCCGGCACGGAGTCAGCCTCAAGCTCCGCAATTTCGCGCAGCACGCGCGCCGTCTCACGCAATTCGTTGCGGGCAGGGCCCGGCTTCAGCCGTCGTGCCTCGATAAGAAATTCCTTTGCCTGCAAGAGCCAAGCGGACGTTTCCCGCGAAATTTGCATGTGCGCCATGGTGTCCCTCCATCGCGATCATCGATGCATGTTTGGTCGATCATGCCTGCAAGCGGGCGATCCGAGGCGCAAAGGTGCCGGCCTCGTCGACCCAGGCTTCCCGAGCGAACCAGTTGTGATTGGACCGGCAAATCGGGCAGCGGGTGTGCGCAAAGAAAACGGGGCTGCGCCGAAAGCTCTCGCGATCGGTCTTGATGCCGGTAGGGATCGCGCGTCCGGTCTGCGGACACTTGATCATGATCATGCCCATGTAAGCCTCCCCTGAACTTGATTTTTCAAAAACAACCCGGCCGATTGGATTGCGCCTCTTGTTGGTGCGGTGGGCTTGGGGGGCATCGCGCACCTGCCTGTTCTTCGACCGAGCATGAGGTGGGCATGCTCGTGGCGGAGCTTGGTCCAACCGGCCGGATCTCCCTCTTGAACGAACCTGGATGTAGTTGACTGCGGCTTAGCTGCCCTGGTGAAGCACCTTGGCGACGCGCCTCCTGAGCGGCTCGCCAGTTTCTGTCGCGAACTTCTGCGTCAGAACCCACAGGTCCTTGCTCTGGGCGGATGCGGTATCGAAAGTCCTGCGCGCCTGTTCAGTCGACACGGCAACGACATCGCTCGTCGACCTGCTACCCAGGAGGTGAATGAAGAAATCGATCGCGGAGGCGGTATTGGCGTTCGAGATCTCGATCATCTTGAGGCCGTAGTCGGTCGCGCTCCTTGCGTTGGTCGAATAAGTCTCGCGCAGTGCTTCGGCCATCTCTTCGGTCGCAGCTTTGATCTTCTCGCAGCCTTCCCGCGCGCGGGTCACGCCCTGGTCGGAAACTTCCCTAAGCACGCCGTGCAGAGCAAACTTCGGGAATTCGAACGACGGCATCGCAAAGCCGTTCCTTCCGTTCGGTTCAGCTTTCATTTCACTTTCACTCACGACTATCCCCATACTCAAGTGACACCGTTTCCCGCGACGCTGGTTTGCGCCGCAGGAGTTCGTGGAGGCGGGATGCCCGCTTCCGTATCCGATCGATTTTTGATGAGCTTCTGTCCAGCCCGGTTACCACTATGTCCCAAGTGATATGAGGTGTCCGTTCGCTTTGCGACTCTCGACAAAAATTCTTGGGACGATGTCAAGTCACACAATTGTCATATCAACAGAAGGTGCTGTGCAAATATCCGAAGCACGGAATAGATCGGCAGCAGTAGCGGACAGGATTATCCCAATCGCTCCCCAATTTCGGCTTGACCGGCCGCTTGCAGCGCAGCGCCGGTCGGTGGCTGCGCGGCCTCGTCGAAAAATTTCGTCGGCGCAAGCCGCGTAGTAGCCGACGACATCGTGGAATTGCTGCGGCTCGACGCATTTGTTGAGGTCGATGTCTGCGTAGGCGATGCCTTCTTCGTCTTGCAGCGTGTCGCCGAAAACGTCACCGGTCGGATCGACGAAAAAGCTCGCCGCGCACTTGGTGGGTCATGGTGATGTCGTTGCTCCTTGAACATGGACAAGCGGCGAGCCTTGTCACGGCGGACGGACATCGGTGGCTGGCGCTCGCCTACACAGTCTTCATCGGACGAAGCGCTTGGGGGGAGAAATGTGGCTCCGCGGCCTCAATTTGGAAGACCGTACCGGTGCGACGGCGCGCAGGATGCCGCGCGCAGCCCCCGGCGTCTCGCCATTCGACCTGACATTTAACCATGAAACGGCACTGTTTCAGGTCGCTGCGGTATTGTTTCAGATCATTGTAGCACAATAGTAACGACTCTCGATTGAAAGTGGCGCTGAGTGCGCGCTGCGGCAGGTCCGCGCACGGGTGAGAGAATAGACCGCTTCCGTCGAGGAGAGGGCCTTTGCCGGCGTCAAGAGAGGCGGTCACGCCCCTGGCCATGTCAGGAAGCACGTTTAGCATGAGCTACCGCTGGATCATCGTGTCGGCGATCCTGCTGATGGCCTTGCTCGTTCAAATGCCTGTCGTTCTCAACGCGGATTTGAGCTGCCTGCTGACCGAAGGCGAGAAAGTTCTCGATGGCGGAAGGCTCGGCGTCGACGTCTTCGAGCTGAATCCACCGCTGTCGGTCTATTTGTACATGCCGGCGTTGCAGCTTGCGCGCGTCACCGGCATTGCCCCCGAGATCATCGTGATCATCCTGGTGATGATCGAGATCGTTGCCGCGCTCGCCATCATCGATCGCGCCGCTGCGGCGGCAAAGCTGGAAGCCGACGAGAGGAGCATTACGGCGTGCGTGCTCGCATTCCTGTTCGCGATTTTTCCCGGCGCCGTATTCGGACAGCGTGAACACATCGCCGTCATTGCGATGACGCCGTTCGTCGCCATCGCTGCGATCCGCTGGCGCGGGCTTGCGCCCGGACCGGTTGCGATCCTGGCGGGACTGGGTGCCGGGTTGGCCATGAGCCTGAAGCCCTACCTGACCCTCGTGGTCGGTCTGCCGATCATCATCTGCGTCCTCCGTCAACGCTCCATCAGACCCTTGTTCACCCCCGAAGCGTGTGCGGCCGCTGCCGTCGTCATCGGCTACGGAGCGGTGCTCGCCATCTTCTTTCCGGCTTATCTGTTGACCTTTGCCCCGATGGTCACTGCCGCCTATGTGCCATTGAGGATGGATTTCGGCGGTCTGCTGTTTTTCCCGGCCGTTATGCTGGTCGCTTCCGTCGGCCTCGTGCGCCTGTTGGCTCCGCACGACTTCAAATGGGAAGGCGGCGCAACGCCGTGGCTGGCCGCAGCGGTTGGCGGAGCGGCGAGTTTCATCATCCAGGGCAAGGGCTGGACCTACACCGCATTTGCGCTTTGCATGTTTGCGAGTGCCGCGCCATTGCTGCAGGCTCGCACGAAGACGTTGCGCCTGCCTGTGATGATCTGCGCTCTTGCTGCGATTGTGTGCATCGGCTCCCGTTTATCCCTTCAGGTGCGGCCGTTCCCGCCACTGGAGGGGCGTATCCTGGCCCTTGCAAAGCATCCGCGGCTGATCACGATCGGCGATCACGTCGCTCTCGGGCATCCGCTCGTCCGTCAGATCAATGCGACCTGGGCGGGCAACACGTGTGGGCAGGCGTTGGCGGCCGGCTCGATGCTTCAACAGAAGAGCTCGCAACTGCCCGAGGATGAGCGAGCGAAACTGGACGGCATCATCAATTTCGAGCGGCGGCTGCTGCTCGCGGACCTGCGAGCCGGTCGGCCGAACGTGATTCTCGTGGATACCTATCTGCTGAGCTCAATGCCGTTCGATTGGCTGGCCTGGGCCAAATCGGACCCCGACCTCAAGGCGGAGTTGAGCCGTTATCGTGAAGTCGAGGATGCCGACGGCCGCGTTCGCATATTGGTCGATCCATCGAGTTCGGAATGATAGTCCCGTCTCGCTTGGGGGCTGAATGCGCCATGATGACATCATGCCAGTGTTTTGCCCGACGCGTCAAACACATTTCGTAAAATCAGCAGGCGTTCGCGCCGGCGATCAAGCCATTGATTCAGCTATCCCTGCCTACTGTGCATGGGGTTGTTTTCCGGATTTTTGTTGGGCAGACCCCACCGCCGCCTTCGGCCGCGGTGGACGCGCCGTCACCCGGCCTTGGCGACGCGGCTGTCCGCCGCGCCCGAACGCAGGTTCTGGAAGAACTTTTCCACCTCGCGCGACAGCGTGTCCGCCGTGTCCGTCAGGCTGCTCGCCGCCGTCAGCACGGAGGTTGCCGCCGTGTCGGTCTCGCCGATGGCGTCGCGCAGCGAGGTGATGTTGGCGACCAGGGTCTCGTTGCCCTGCGCGGCGCTTTGCGCGTTGGACGAGATCTCGCGCGTGGCGGCGTCCTGCTGGCCGATGGCGCCGGCGATTGCCGAGGTGACGTCGTTGATCTCGCGCACGGCGCCGCCGATCTCGCGCACGGCATCGACCGCGTTGCGGGTGGACGCCTGGATCATCGAGACGTTCTCGCCGATCTCGGCGGTCGCCTTGGCGGTCTGACCCGCCAGCGCCTTCACTTCGTGCGCGACCACGGCAAAGCCGCGGCCGGCGTCACCGGCGCGCGCGGCTTCGATGGTGGCGTTGAGCGCGAGCAGATTGGTCTGCTCGGCGATCGCCTGGATCAGATTGAGCACGCCGTCGATGCGCTGGGTGGCGGCCGCGAGGCTTTCGATCTCGGAGATCGACTTCTCGGTGCGCTGGCCGGTCTGCTCGACGGCGCCTGCGGACTGCCGGACCTGGCGGCCGATCTCCACCACCGACGCGGACAGCTCCTCGGCCGCGCCTGCCACCGCCGTGACGTTGCGCGAGGCCTGCTCGGTGGCGTTCGCCGCGGTGCCGGCGCGGCTGCTGGCATCCGCCGTGACACGGGTGATGGTCTGTGCCGTCTCGCGCATGACGGAGGCGTTGTCGCTGAGGCCGCGCATGATCGCGCCGATCGCCTCGCGAAACGCCTCGACGGATTGCTCGATGTGGCGGGCGCGCTGCTCGCGGGCCGCGGAGTCCTGCGAGACCTGCGAGGCGAGATTGCGGTTGCGGCCCATCGCGTCCTGGAAGATCTGGATGGCGCGTGCCAACGCGCCGATCTCGTCGGCGCGGTCGGAGTGCGGCACCACGACATTCTCGGCGCCGTCCGCGACCTGCTCGATGGTCGCGGTGATGGCGGAGAGGGGACGGGCGATCGAGCGGGCGATGATGACGATGCCGATCACGACGAGGGCCAGCGCGACGCCGCCGAGGCAGGTCAGCACGAAGGAGAGGGTGCGATTGGTCTCGGTCTCGTGCGCGATCTGCCTGGCGCGTTCGGCATAGACCTTGGACAGCGCCTCGAGATCCTTGTTCAGCGCCGAGCGCACGGCGCGATTGGCGTCGTTGTCGCCCCATTCGCGGCCCGCGGCCGCATTGATCTCGACGCCGCGGCGCACCAGCTCTTTGCGGAATTCGACGAACTGCTCGATGCGCTTCTTGAACGTGGCGAACTGCTCGGCATCGTCGGCTTTGACGATGGTCTCCCAGCGCTTCACGACGTCGAGGATCTGGGCGTTGAACTTGAGCAGGCCTTCGCCGTATTTCTTCACGACGGCCGGTTCGGTCGACATGTAGACGCCGCGCGATTCCATCACGACCGCGTAGACCAGCGAGTTGACCCGCTCGACATTGAGGGCTGCGGCGTTCGCCGTCTCGATCGCGCTCGTCAACTCGGCGCTGCGGCGGCTGTTGTAGTCGGACAGCAGCGCGATCGCCGCCGTGAGCAGCGCGAACAGCGCGAAGATCGCATAGAGCTTGGTCGCAAGCGTGAAACGGCCTGCCAGCCCCGTGGCATTCCCAGAACGGTCGGTTGTCATGCTTTTCAGAGGCCCCAATGGCCGGCAGCGGCCGGAGAGCGCGGTCGTATAGAATTGATGCAAAACTATGCAGAATGAAGATGGACGCCGTCTTAACGCCGTGGCCCGGCCCCTTCGTCCTTAGTCGAAAGAAAAGTAAGATATTTCAGTGTCTTGATCTGGGTATAGTTTGGGATCGCGCTGATGTCGGCCACTGGCCGATGAACCCCGGAGGGGCCTTTGGTCTACCGCCACACAATCGACGCCACGACCTACACATTCCCGGACCTGCGCGACCTGCTCGCCAAGGCGACACCGCCGCGCTCCGGCGACCGGCTGGCCGGGATTTCCGCCGCAAGCGCCGAGCAGATGATCGCGGCGCGGATGGCGCTCGCCGACGTCCCGCTCGGGCAGTTCTTGCAGGAAGCGGTCATCCCCTACGAAGCCGACGAGGTCACCCGCCTCGTGATCGACAGCCACGTTGCCAAGGCATTCGCGCCGGTGGCTTCGCTGACGGTCGGCGCCTTTCGCGACTGGCTGCTGTCGGACGTGGCGACATCAGAGGTTTTGCGCGGGCTGGCGGGCGGCATCACCCCGGAGATGGCGGCCGCGGTCTCAAAGCTGATGCGCAACCAGGACCTGATCCTGGCGGCGCGGAAATGCGAGGTCACCACCGCCTTCCGCAACACCATCGGCCTGAAGGGGCGGATGAGCACGCGGCTCCAGCCCAACCATCCCTTCGACGATGCCAGGGGCATCACCGCCTCGATCCTCGACGGCATCCTGTTGGGGGCCGGCGATGCCTGCATCGGCATCAATCCGGCGAGCGACGATCCCGCTGTCATCGCGCAATTGCTGCGGCTGCTCGACGAGATCATCGCCCGGCTGAAGATCCCGACGCAAGCTTGCGTGCTGACCCATGTCACGACGACGCTGTCGCTGATCGGGCAGGGCGTGCCGGTCGACCTCGTCTTCCAGTCGGTCGCCGGCACCGAGGCCGCCAATCGCAGCTTTGGCGTCGACCTCGCGCTCCTGAAGGAGGCGCAGCAGGCCGGCCTGTCGCAGAAGCGCGGCACGGTCGGCGAGAACGTGATGTATTTCGAGACCGGCCAGGGCTCGGCGCTGTCGGCGGGCGCCCATCATGGCGTCGACCAGCAGACCTGCGAGGCGCGGGCCTATGCGGTCGCCCGCGCCTATGCGCCATTGCTGGTCAACAGCGTGGTCGGCTTCATCGGGCCGGAATATCTCTACGACGGCAAGGAAATCATCCGCGCCGGGCTGGAGGATCATTTTTGCGGCAAGCTGCTCGGCCTGCCGCTCGGGATCGACATCTGCTACACCAACCACGCCGAGGCGGACCAGGACGACATGGACAATCTGCTGACGCTGCTGGCGGCCGCCGGCGTCACCTTCATCATGGGTGTCCCCGGGGCCGACGACGTCATGCTGAACTACCAGTCGACCTCTTTTCACGACGCGCTCTATGTCCGCGACGTCTTCGGGCTGCGCCGCGCGCCGGAATTCGACGACTGGCTGGTGCAGTCGGGGATTGCGGGCGCCGATTTCCGTCTTGCCGGCGATGCAGGCCTGCTCCCCGATTTTGCCTCGCGTCTGATCGCCTGACGCGGCGGGAGCGCCCGGGCTCATAGGAAACCATTGGTCCCTCTCGGAATTATCGTCCTGCCACAATATTGAGAAATTCCGCCGACAGCATTACGCTATGGTCTGGCTGGCAATTTCCGCAGCTATGTCGACCGTGGCGGGGGAGCTTTGATGCGAGCTGAAAGTAACGGTACGGCCCGGCGGATTCTGTGCGTGTTTCCGCGGTACACCTCGTCGTTCGGGACGTTCGAGCATTCCTATCCATTGACCGACGGCGTCCGCGCCTTCATGCCCCCGCAGGGGCTTTTGCTGCTCGCGGCCTATCTGCCCGAGGACTGGGAGGTCAAGTTCGTCGACGAGAATCTCCGTCGCGCGACCAACGAAGAGTTCGCGTGGGCGGAGGCGGTCTTCGTCAGCGGCATGCACATCCAGCGCCAGCAGATGAACGACATCTGCCGCCGCGCCCATGAATTCGATCTCCCGGTCGCGCTCGGCGGTCCCTCCGTCAGCGCCTGCCCGGACTATTATCCGTCGTTCGACTATCTCCATGTCGGCGAGCTCGGCGACGCCACCAATCAGTTGCTCGAGATGTTGGCGCGCGACACGTCGCGTCCCGGGGAGCAGGTGGTGCTCACCACCAAGGACCGCGTGCCGATGACGGAGTTTCCGATCCCGGCCTACGAACTCGCCGACGTGAAGAAGTACTTCCTCGGCAGCATCCAGTATTCCAGCGGCTGCCCCTATCAGTGCGAGTTCTGCGACATCCCCGGCCTCTACGGCCGCAATCCACGCCTTAAGTCGCCCGAGCAGATCATCGCCGAGCTCGACCGCCTGCGCGAATGCGGCATGACCGACACGGTCTATTTCGTCGACGACAATTTCATCGGCAACCGCAAGGCGGCGATGGACCTGCTGCCGCATCTGATCGAATGGCAGAAGCGGACCGGCTATGTGGTGCGGCTCGCCTGCGAGGCGACGCTCAACATCGCCAAGCGGCCCGAGATCCTCGAGAAGATGCGCGAGGCCTATTTCATCACCATCTTCTGCGGCATCGAGACGCCCGATCCCGACGCGCTGAAGGCGATGCACAAGGACCACAACATGATGGTCCCGATCCTCGAGGGCGTGCAAACGATCAATTCCTACGGCATGGAGGTCGTGTCCGGCATCATCATGGGGCTCGACACCGACAAGCCGAACACCTCGGAGGCGCTGCTGGCCTTCGTCGAGGAGTCCCGGATTCCGCTGCTCACGATCAACCTGCTCCAGGCGCTGCCGAAGACGCCGCTGTGGGACCGTCTGGAGCGCGAGGGACGCCTGATCGAGGATGACGGCCGCGATTCCAACGTCGACTTCCTGTTGCCCTATGACGAGGTCGTCGCATCCTGGAAGCACGCCATGAGCGTCGCCTACGAGCCCGAGAAGGTCTACGCGCGCTTCCAATATCAATGCGACAACGTCTATGTGCACCGCCTGAAGATGCCGACACCGGACGAGATGAAGACCTGGCCCAACATCCGGCGCGGTCTCGTCATGCTACGCAACATCTTCTGGAAGGTCGGCGTGCTCGGCGACTACAGGCGCGTGTTCTGGAAGTTTGCGCTCGGACGCATCAAGCGCGGCGACCTCGAAGGGCTGATTGGCTGCACCTTGATCGCGCACCATCTCATCACCTTTGCGCGCGCGGCCTCCAGCGGCAAGCAGAACGCCTCGAACTATTCGCTGCGGCTGCGCGAGGCCTCCGTTCCCGCCGAATGACGCGACATGTCTGACCCGGCCGTCCCGCGCCGCCCGACCCTCGATCTGCGGTCGCTCACGCCCGCGCGCGTCGCGCTCGGCCGAAGCGGCGCGAGCGTGCCGACAAGGGCCTTGCTGGATTTCACGCTGGACCATGCCCGCGCCCGCGATGCCGTGCATGCAGTGTTCGACGCGCCGCGTCTGGTCGCCGATCTCCGCGCGCTTGGCCTCATCGTCACCGAGACGCGGAGCCAGGCGGTCGAGCGCAGGGATTATTTGCGGCGGCCGGATCTGGGACGACAACTCGATGCCGGCTCGGCCGAACTGTTGGCACGACATGGCTCGGAGCCGTGCCAGCTCGCGGTCGTGATCGGCGACGGCCTGTCGGCGGCGGCGGTCCATGCCCATGCGGTGGCGCTGGTGTCTCACCTGCTGCCGCTGCTCGCGGAAGGCGACGACGTCGCGATCGGACATGTCGTTGTCGCCTCAGGCGCGCGCGTCGCGCTCGGCGACGAGATCGGCGCCATTCTCGGCGCGCGCATGGTGGTGACACTGATCGGCGAGCGGCCGGGCCTGTCCGCGCCCGACAGCCTCGGCGCCTATCTGACCTTCGCGCCGAAGCCGGGCCGTACCGATGCCGAACGCAATTGCGTCTCGAACATCCACAAGGCCGGGTTGAGCCATGACGAGGCCGCCTTCAAGATCGCCTGGCTGGTCCGTGAGGGGATGGCCCGGGAGGTCACCGGCGTGGCGCTGAAAGACGAGAGCGGCGATCCTCCCGCTCGAATCGGGACGATTCGGCCGGAATGACCGATATCAAGGGTCGAAATCGCCGCATGTTGATCCAATTTGTGCGCTTGCGCGCGCTTGCGAGAGGGCGTTTGGACCTGCTAAACCCCTCGCGGCGATTTTCCGCGCATTTTCAAAGGGCAAGCCTCCCATTGGTATGGCATTTTCAAGCCGTTCGCGGGACGCAATAAGCTCACAGACCCGAGCCGATTTAGGAACTGGACAAGGCATGCTCGAAAAGCACCGCGAGAATGAGGTTCATGTCGACAAGGTCGAGCAGGGACCGACGTCCTCGATCGCCTTCGGGCTCGAGCGCATCGGGCTGATCGCCGTCCGGGCCCCGATCGTCTCCTGCATCGTTCTGCTCGCCCTGATCGTCGGTGCCGTGTTCGGCATTCACCGGATCAAGATCGACGATTCGCTGTCGCAGCTGTTCCGGTCCAACACGCCGGAATTCCGCCAGTATGAAGCGGTGACAAAGAAGTTTCCGGCCGAGGAATTCGACGTCCTCGTCGTGGTCGAGGGCAAGACCCTCCTGGCGCGGAATAACCTCGAGAAGCTGCGCGACTTCGTCACCGACATGCAGCTGGTCGAAGGCACGCGTGGCCTCGTCTCGCTGTTCTCGGCGCGCCAAGCGCCGGCGCCGGGCAAGCTGCCGGCGGCGCTGTTCCCGCCCGAACTGCCCGAGGGCGCGGCCTATGACAAGTTCATCGAGACCGTCAAGAACAACGAGATCATCCGCGGCAAGCTGTTGTCGGAGGACGGCACGCTGGCGCTGATCGTGCTCTCGCTCGATCCGGAGGTGGTCGCCTCCAGCAAGCTGACCAAGACCGTCGGCGACATCCGTGCGCTGATGAAGGAAGACCTCGGCGATACCGGCCTCAACGTGCAGCTCTCCGGCGTGCCGGTGATGCAGCTCGAGATCCGCAACGCGGTCGAGCGTGACGGGCTGACCTACAACATCCTCGGCATCCTGGCCGGCTGCGTTATCGCCATCATCTTCTTCCGCAAGATCTCGTTCATGGTCGCGGCGGCGTTTCCGCCGATGATCGCGATCCTGCTGGCGCTCGGTGCGCTCGGCTGGGCCAATTTCAATCTCAATATGTTCCTGAACGTGATGACGCCGCTCATCATGGTGATCAGCTTCTCGGACTCGATGCAGTTGACGTTCGCCGCGCGCGACCGGCTGATCGCAGGCCAGGACAAGTTCACCGCGTTCAAGAACGCGGTGCTGGTGGTGGGCCCGGCCTGCGTGCTGACGCACGGCACCGCCGGCATTTCCTTCATTGCGTTGCAATTCTCGGACTCCGACCTGATCCGCAAATTCGGCGAGGCGGGCCTCGCCGCCACCATCATCGCGCTGGTCGCGGTGCTGTCGCTGGTGCCGGTGTTCGGCGTGCTGCTCGTGCGCAACGAGAAAGTCTTTGCTTCCAAGTTCCAGAGCGCGGATGCCGGCGTGCAGGCGCTGCGCAATTTCTGCTACTGGATCGCGGTCCGCATGGTGGGCCGTCCCGGCCTGTTCAGCCTGATCGCGGTGCTGTTCGTCGCCGGCCTCGGCGTCATCTACGCCAATCTGGAGCCGCGCTACCGGCTCGCGGATCAGGTGCCGGACAAGCGCCAGGCCGTTGCCGCCAGCGACCGGCTCGATGCCAAGCTCACCGGTGCCAATCCGGTCAACGTGCTGGTCCAGTTCCCCAAGGGTGAGACGCTCTACTCGCCGGAGACGCTCCAGACCATCGCGGACGTACATGCGACCGTCGAGAAAGCCGCCGGTGTCGGCAACGTCTGGTCACTGGAGACCCTGCGCCGCTGGCTTGCGGACAAGGCCGGCAGCGCCGACGTCGCGACGCTGGAGGAATATGTCAACGTCATCCCCGAGCATCTGGTCCGGCGCTTCATCGACGCCGAGCAGGATGCCGTCGTAGTCGCAGGCCGCGTGCCGGACAAGGATTCCAGTCAGCTGCTACCGATCGTCGACAAGCTCGATTCCGAACTTGACGCCGTCCGCAAGAAGCATCCCGGCTACGAGATCGCGGTAACGGGTCTTGCCGCGATTGCCGCGCGCAATTCGGCCGGCATGATCGAGAAGCTCAACCGCGGCCTCACCGTCGAATTCGCGCTGGTCGCGATCTTCATCGGCCTGGCCTTCCGCTCCTGGGTCGTGATGTTCGCCTGCATCCTGCCGGGTATCTTCCCGGTGGTGATGTCGGGAACGGTGCTGTGGGCGATGGGCGAGGGCCTGCAATTTGCCAGTGTCGTGGCGCTGACCGTTTCGTTCGGCCTGGGCTTGAGCGCGACGATCCACTTCCTCAATCGCCTCAGGCTGGAGAGCAAGCCGGGCGTCGGCGCGGCGCTCGCGGTGGAGCGCGCGACAGTGCTGGTCGGCCCGGCGCTGATCCTGACCACGCTGGTGCTGGCCTGCGGTCTTGTCGTCACCGTGTTCTCCGACCTGCCGTCGCTGCGGCTGTTCGGCTGGCTCAGCGCCTTCTCGATGGTGATGGCGCTCGTCGCCGACCTCTTCATCCTGCGGCCGACGGCGATGTGGCTGATCAATTTGCACGCCAGGCTTCAGGGCCCCGACAAGCCGGCGATCTGAGCGGGCGGCGGCATACGCCGCCCTTTGATCACGCCTCGACGCGGACGATCCCGCACGGATTGAACTTGAAATCGTCCTCGGCGTAGTCCTGCTCCCGCGAGAGCGTAAGCTTGCGATCGCGTAGCGTCGCTTCGATGCCGTGTTCGGCCATGGCGTTGGCAATCTCCTCCATGAGCATCACCGCCGACCATTCGTTGCCGCGCGATTTCGCGACATAGATCTCCGGCAAGCCGACGAGGTGATAGCCGACGGTCTCGTAATAGCGATCGCCGCCGAGCGGACGCTTGGCGAAAGCAAGACGACACGCCTTGGCGACGGCGAGGGTCATGCCAAGGCCCTGACTGGTCTTTGCGCCCTTGCGTGCCTGATCGCCGAGACTGCGCCACCGCTCGAGGCCGTGGGCAACGCCTGCGCTTTCGCCCTTCACGGCGGTGGCGCCGGCCTCGATCATCTCCTCGACGATGCGCAAGGCCGCCGCCGAAAAGGCGACTGCCTTCTGCTGTTCCAGCGTCGGGCTCAGCAAATAGAGCACCGCTTTGTGGTTGGCCACGGCCGCTTCGTCCGCGGCAGACCAGGCTTTCGGGAAGACGCGATCCCAGCACACGCCGAACGACCGCTCCATGTGCGGATCGGGTTTGGCCTGCGAATAGGTGTGGTCGATCTCGAAGTTGAAATCCGCGATCGTCTTGGCCACCGCCTTCGGCGGATGCAGCAGGCTCTCGTCCTTGCCGAGGAAGCAGAGCACGTGACGCGGTTTCACCGACGAAGGCTGCATGCTCGCTCCCGGCTGGTCATTGGCGAAGGCGCGACTGGCTACGAAGAGCCCGGCGGCCTTGAGCAGATGTCTGCGAATTGGGTCCATGTCCGTGTCAGCAAAAAGCCCCCGGCTCGCGAGAACCGGAGGCGTATTCCTCTCGAAGCGGGAAGGGCGTCAGCCCTTCGTCATCGTGATGTTGACGCCGCGGATCTCGCCCTTCGAGCTGATCTGCACCGTCTGCTTGGTGCCGTTTGTGCGCAGCGACAGGTTGGCGGCGAAGCCGTTGGCCTCGACGAACACCTCGATCTGGCCGCCGCCGGCGGTGCCCTGGAGGTTGCCGAAGATGTTGCGGTTGGTCTCGCTCCAGTTGCCGGAGATTCGCTCGCCCTGGCTCGTCACGTCGCTGGTGAGGTCGAACTTGTAGCTGTCGGACGCGCAGTGCAGGGCCTGCTTGAGGCTGAGGCCGGTGCCTGCGACCTTGTAGTCGGCCTTGCAGCGGATGCGCTCAGTGCTGCCATCGGACAGCGACACCGTGCCAGTGCCGCTCCATGCACCGTCGAAACCTGCAAACGGTCCGGACGACTGAGCATGGCTTGTCGAGACTGAGAAGAGCAGCGCAGCCCCGATGCCGGCCGCCTTGATTGCCTGTCCAGATCGCCCAAAGAATTGCATTTTTGAATATCCCGTTTTCGAACGACGTTCGCTTAGGATGAACGTCTCGCCACATCGAAAGTTTAGTGTTCCGAGCCTGTGTCTGGTTCAAAGCCTGACAGCCAGGGACGGCGGTTCACGACGCCCTCGCGCCAGGTCAAGCTGCGCGATTCTCTCTGTTTCGCTGTGTTTCTGGCGGGAAAAGCAGGGCGGAGAGATGCAGCTCTGCAACAGGTGCGCATCAAAACGCGGTGTGCCAGAATTATGACGTAGTATCAAACTCTTACATCTGCCAATGAAGAGCGAGGGAAGACCTGATTTGGTGGCTGTGGCGCCAATTTGGCCGCATTTGCCAGTGCTTGTGCCTTCTCCGAGGCCGCACGTTCCGCGGCGACTTGCCATCAGAACAATCCGTTCCGGTCGTCCGCCTGTGCTGTCCGGGATCGGTGCGGTTCTGCCGTCAGAATGAAGGAATACAATGCGTAAGCTTCTCGTCGCTCTCACCCTGCTGTCGGCCTCCCTTTCGACGGCGGCATTCGCCCAGGCAGGACGCGGCACGGACGCGGAACAGAAGGCCTGCACGCGCGATGTGCAGAAGTTCTGCCGTCCGGTCATCGACCAGGGCGATTTCACCATCTTGGCCTGCCTCAAGGAGAACCGGGCCAAGATCTCGCAGGCCTGCGACCAGGTCCTGAAGACCCACAACCAGTAAGCTCGGCCACTGGCCCACCGAGGGCGGCCCCGGGGCCGCCTTTTCGGGCCGGATCCGGAAGGGCAGCCATCGAGAGACAGGATTGGTTTTGCGGCCGTATTCCCCTATATGGGGGCCGCGGCGGCATCGCCGGCATGAGCCCGCGCGAGCGAAAAAGCCCTTCCTGTCCAAACGATTGTAAACCAGCCCTCGATGACCTCTGCGAGCGAATTGCGATCCGGCAAGGGTGACCGCGACGAGAATTTTCCCGTCGCGTCCTGGATCATTCATCCGCGCCATCGCGCGCTGATCCTGGCGTACTACAATTTCGTCCGCACCGCCGACGACATCGCCGATCACGCGACGCTGCCGCCCGACCAGAAGCTCGCTTATCTCGACCTGCTCGAGGCGGAACTGCTCGGCGAGGGCGACACCCAGGCCGAAGCCGTCATTCTGCGGCGGGCGCTGGCCGAGCGAGGCATGGCGCCGCGCCACGCGCTCGACGTGCTCATCGCGTTCCGCATGGATGTCACCAAGCTGCGCTACGAAAACTGGGACGAGGTCATCCACTATTGCCGCTACTCGGCGATGCCGGTCGGCCGTTTCATGCTCGACGTCCACGGCGAGAGCACGTCGACCTGGGCGGCCTCGGACGCGCTCTGCGCGGCGCTCCAGATCAACAACCACCTCCAGGATTGCGGCAAGGATTTTCGCGAGCTCAATCGCGTCTATCTGCCGCGCGACGCGCTGGCCGCGAGTGGCGCCTCGGTCGAGCAGCTCGGGCTGACGCAGTCGCCGCCGGCGATGCTGGCCTGCCTTCATGCGCTCGCCGTGCGCAACGCAGCCCTGCTCGACGAGGGCAGGTCGTTAGCTGCGGAGATCCGCGATGTCCGTCTCGGCGTCGACGTTGCGGTGATCCAGGCCTATGCCGACCGCATCGTGCGCCTGCTCAAGGTGCGCGATCCCCTGCGCGAGCGCGTGCATCTGAACAAGTTCGAACTTCTCACTTTCAGCCTCGCCGGCATGATCGGCGAAGTCGGCCGCCGCGCGATCGGACGCAAGGCCATTTCAAGACCGGGGACTGCACATGACGCTTGAGGCGACCTCGCCCAGCGCCAATTACGGCTCGACGGCATCGAACAGCTCCTTCTACGCTGCGATGCGCATCCTGCCGCATGACCAGCGCGAAGCGATGTTTCAGATCTACAGCTTCTGCCGACAGGTCGACGACATCGCCGATTCCGACGGCCCCCGCGACGAGCGGCTTGCCGCGCTTCAGGAGTGGCGCAACGATATCGACGCGCTCTATCAGGGCCATCCGCCGCCGCGGCTGAAGGACTACGTCGGCTCGGTGAAGACATTTGGGCTGAAGCGCGAGGATTTCCTCGCGATCGTCGATGGCATGGAGATGGACGTACCGCAGGACATCCGCGCGCCCGACATGGCGACGCTCGATCTTTACTGCGATCGCGTCGCCAGCGCCGTGGGACGGCTGTCGGTGCGGGTGTTCGGCCTGCCCGAGGAAGACGGCATCCAGCTCGCCTACCATCTCGGCCGCGCGCTCCAGCTCACCAACATCCTGCGCGACATCGACGAGGACGCTGGCCTCGGCCGGCTCTATCTGCCGCGCGAGGCGCTGCTCCACGCCGGCATCACATCGAACGACCCGAACCGCGTGATCACCGAGCGCGCGCTGCCGAAGGTCTGCCAGCCGCTGACGCAGCGTGCGAAGGCGCATTTCGAGAAGTCTGACGAGATCATGAACCGCAACAAGCGCCGCGCCGTGCGCGCGCCGCGGATCATGTCGAAGTACTACCATTCCATCCTGGACCTCCTGATCGCGCGCGGCTTCAACGCGCCGCGCGAGCCCGTGCGTGTGTCGAAGGTCACGCGCATCCTGATCCTGCTCCGTTACGCTTTCATCTGATGCAAAAGACAGCTCACATCATCGGTGCTGGAATTTCCGGCCTCTCCGCCGCCGTGCGGCTCGCCAATGCGGGCTTCAAGGTCGCCGTCTACGAGGCGACGCACCAGGCCGGCGGCCGCTGCCGCTCCTATTTCGACGGCGCCACCAATCTCACCATCGACAACGGCAATCATCTGCTGCTGTCGGGCAACAGCCATGCGCGCACCTATGCCCGCTCGATCGGCACCGAGGCGGGCCTCGTCGGCCCCGAACGTGCGCAGTTTCCGTTCGTCGACATCAAGACCGGGCAACGCTGGCAGATCGATCTCGGCGATGGCCGGCTGCCGACCTGGGTGCTCGACGAGAGCCGCCGCGTTCCCGATACCGGCCTCGGCGATTATCTAAAGCTGGCGCCGCTGATCTGGGCGTCGGAGGAGACGCTGGTCGGCAAGTCCATTCCCTGCGAAGGCATCCTGTATCAACGGCTGGTGCAGCCGCTGCTGCTTGCGGCACTCAACGTCGATCCGCCCGAGGGCTCGGCCGGGCTTGCCGGCGCGATCGTGCGCGAGACGCTGCTTGCCGGCGGACAGGCGTGCCGGCCGCTGATCGCGCGCGACGGCCTGAGCGCCGTGCTGATCGAGCCTGCCGTCAAGTTCTTGCAGGAGCGCGGCCACACCGTTCAGCTCGGCCATGAGCTGCGTTCGTTTACGACCGGTGACGGCAAGGCCAGCGCGCTGAATTTCGGCGGCGAGGATGTGATCCAGCTCGGTGAGGGCGACGTCGTCGTGATGGCGGTGCCGCCGCGTGCCGCCGCGAGCCTGCTGCCCGGGCTGAAGACGCCGACCGAATTCCGCGCCATCGTGAACGCGCATTTCCGGTTCGAGCCGCCGCCGGGCTCGGCGCCGATCCTCGGCGTGATCGGCGGCGTCGTGGAATGGCTGTTCGCGTTCCCGAACCGGCTGTCCGTGACCATCAGCAATGGCGACCGCCTGGTCGACATGCCGCGCGAGGAACTCGCGCAGGCGATCTGGAACGACGTCTGCAAGGCGGGCGGGGTTTCCGGCGAGCTGCCCCCCTGGCAGATCGTTCGCGAGCGCCGTGCCACATTTGCGGCGACGCCGGCCCAGAATGCCCTGCGTCCGGGGCCGGCGACTGCGCTGAAAAACCTGTTTCTTGCCGGCGACTGGACTGCTACGGGATTGCCTGCAACCATCGAGGGATCGGTACGGTCCGGTGATCGCGCCGCCGATCTGGTTTTGGCCGCAAAGCGGCCCTGACGGGCAAAGTCCCGGTCAATTTCAATCGACTATCGGAGCAATCGAGCGACATGGATGCCGTGAACGCGACCAGCCGCGAAGCCCAAGAATCCGGGGCCTTGGAATCGAGCATTGCGTCGGCGACGGATGGCGTTCTCGGCTTCCAGCAATCCGACGGCCATTGGGTGTTCGAGCTCGAGGCCGACTGCACGATTCCGGCCGAATACGTCCTGCTGCGCCATTATCTCGCAGAGCCCGTGGACGCCGTGCTCGAGGCCAAGATCGGCAATTATCTCCGCCGCGTGCAGGGCGCCCATG
The DNA here is from genome assembly GCF_059512345.1 of Bradyrhizobium sp. Unk1. NCBI lineage: Bacteria > Pseudomonadati > Pseudomonadota > Alphaproteobacteria > Hyphomicrobiales > Nitrobacteraceae > Bradyrhizobium > Bradyrhizobium sp. Unk1. The sequence goes on along the minus strand of NZ_JCAMOP010000019.1, from coordinate 73,776 downwards.
GCGGCTGGCCGCTCGTGCATGACGGCGAGTTCGACATGAGCGCGAGCGTGAAGTCCTACTTCGCGCTCAAGATGATCGGCGATTCCGTCGACGCCCCGCACATGGTGCGTGCGCGCGAGGCGATCCATGCCCGCGGCGGCGCGATCAACAGCAACGTCTTCACGCGCTTCCTGCTTGCGATGTTCGGCGTGGTGACCTGGCGCGCGGTGCCGGTGCTGCCGATCGAGATCGTGCTGCTGCCGTTCTGGTCGCCGTTCCACCTCAACAAGATTTCCTACTGGGCGCGCACCACCATGGTGCCGCTGATGGTTCTCGCCGCGCTGAAGCCGCTGGCGAAGAATCCGAAGGGCGTCGGGATCGACGAGCTGTTTCTCCAGGATCCGCGCTCGATCGGCATGACCGCGAAGGCGCCGCACCAGAGCATGGCCTGGTTCGTGCTGTTCCGCGCGCTCGACGGCATTTTGCGCGTGATCGAGCCGATGTTTCCGAAGAGCCTGCGCCAGCGCGCGATCGATGCGGCGCTCGCCTTCACCGAGGAACGCCTCAACGGCGAGGACGGCATGGGTGCGATCTATCCGCCCATGGCCAACATCGTCATGATGTATGACGCGCTCGGCAAGGACGAGAATTATCCGCCGCGCGCGGTCACGCGCCGGGGTATCGACAAGCTGCTCGTGATCAAGGGCGACGAGGCCTATTGCCAGCCCTGCGTCTCGCCGGTGTGGGATACGACGCTGACCGCCCACGCGCTGCTCGAAGCCGGCGGTGACAAGGCCGTGCCTGCGGCCAAGCAGGGCCTCGACTGGCTGATCCCGAAGCAGGAGCTCGAGGTGAAGGGCGACTGGGCGGTGAAGCGGCCCGACGTGCGCCCGGGCGGCTGGGCCTTCCAGTACAACAATGCCTATTACCCCGATCTCGACGACACCGCGGTGGTGGTGATGTCGATGGACCGCATGCGACGCGAGCACGGTGCGACCGGCTATGACGTCGCGATCGACCGCGCCCGGGAGTGGATCGAGGGCATGCAGAGCGACGACGGCGGCTGGGCCGCCTTCGACGTGAACAACCTCGAATACTATCTGAACAACATCCCGTTCTCGGACCATGGCGCGCTGCTCGATCCGCCGACCGAGGACGTCACCGCGCGCTGCATCTCCATGCTGGCCCAACTCGGCGAGACCGAGAAGACCAGCAAGCATGTGGCCGACGGGGTCGCCTATCTCAGGAAGACCCAACACCCGGAAGGGTCCTGGTACGGCCGCTGGGGCATGAACTTCATCTACGGAACCTGGTCGGTGCTCTGTGCCCTCAACATGGCCGGCGTCCGCCATGACGACCCCATGATTCGGAAAGCCGCCGACTGGCTGGCCTCGATCCAGAACAAGGACGGCGGCTGGGGCGAGGACGCGGTCAGCTACCGCCTCGACTACAAGGGCTGGGAGGCCGCTCCCTCGACCGCCTCGCAAACGGCATGGGCCTTGCTTGCCCTGATGGCTGCTGGCGAGGTTGATCACCCGGCCGTCGCCCGCGGGGTGGAGTACCTGATTGCAACACAGAACAAAAAAGGACTGTGGGACGAGCAGCGGTACACCGCCACAGGCTTTCCCCGTGTATTCTATCTACGGTATCATGGTTACCCGAAGTTCTTCCCGCTGTGGGCGTTGGCGCGGTATCGGAACTTGCGGAGCACCAACAGCAGGGTGGTAGGGGTCGGGATGTGACTTTGGGGACGGGGGACTATCTTACCGTGGGTAATGCCATCGACCCGCGGCCGATATTGATCGTGACTGGACTGGTTCAGGAGGCCCGTATCGCGGCTGGGCCCGGAATGGCGGTCATTTGCTCGTCGAGCAGCCCGGCCCAGTTGCGGGCGCTGCTGACGGTGGTGGATCCCGAGACGATTCGCGGTGTGATCTCGTTCGGCGTAGCCGGCGGGCTCGACCCGACGCTGCGCTCCGGCGACGTCGTGCTGGCGACCGAGGTGCTCTCCGGCGATACCCGCTGGGCCGCAGGCCTCTCGCTCGGCGACGACCTGATCGACCGCCTGACGTCGGGACGCCGCCGTGTGGTGCGCGGCAGCCTTGCCGGCGCCGAGGAGGTGGTCACGAAGCGGTCCTGCAAGGCAGCGCTGCATTCGGAAACCGGAGCTTCTGCCGTCGACATGGAGAGCCACATCGCGGCCGCCTACGCCGCCGAGGCCGGGCTGCCCTTTGCCGCGGTCCGCGTCATCAGCGATCCCGCCCATCGCGCGCTGCCGGCGCTCGCCCGAGCCGCCATCAAGCCGAACGGCCAGATCGATCTCGCAGCCGTGCTGCGTGGCATCGTGCGCAATCCGACCACGCTGCATGCGCTGGTCTCGACCGGCATCGACTTCAACCGCGCGCTGCGTTCGCTGCGCGGCTGCCGCGACTATTTGATCGGCACCGAGCTCGTCGACAGCGAGGCCCTGGTCTCCAAGGCGGCCTGACCTCCTGATGCGATAAAACAAAGGGCCCGGTCGCCATTGGCGACCGGGCCCTTTGCGTTTTGGTGCCTGCTCACTCGGTCGCCTCCATGCGGTTTCGGTCCACGACCCACAGCGTCCGTCGCATCATGCCCTCGACGATTGCCGCCGACTCACTTGGACGCAGATAGATCGCCGTGGACTTGAGCAGCCATGGCAACACCGCTTGCTCGAGCCGCTCCTCATAGGCGCGGCGCATCATGTCGAATGCCTGCAGGCCGGGTCCCGCCAGGATCACATGGTGTGGGCGCAGCACGGATATCGTTGCCGCGACCGCCTCGGCAAGCGCACGACCTGCCTGCTGGAATACGTGCTCGAGACGGGGATCGCCGCCCCGCGCCCGCTCGCGCAGGAGGGCCATCTGCGCCTCGGAAGGCTGCTGCGACGCCGCCGGCGGCAAGTCGAGAAAGGTGCGGGCGTCGCGGTAGAGCGCGTAGTCGGCGAGATGGGCCTCGATGCAGCCGCGCTGGCCGCAGCGGCATTGCGGCCCGTTCGATCCCAATTTGATATGGCCAATCTCGCTGCCGGCGCCGGCGCCCCAGCGCGCTTCACCGTCGACAACGACGCCCATGCCGACGCCGTGGCCGACCATGATCGTTGCCGAGAGGCCCTGCGCCAGTGACGGCTCCGCGGCGGAGAGGGCGAGCGCAACCGCGACGGCATCATTCGCCATCACGACTTCAGCGCCGAAGGCCTCGCGCACCGGCTTCACCAGATCGATATCGGTGACGGACAGCGCCGGACTCCACAGATGCCGGCCGGTGTCCGCGTTCACGATGCCTTGGAGGGCAATTCCTATTCCCAGCAGGCGATGGCGCGGTGTGGCCGTCGCCTCGAGCATCGCATCGATCTGCGCGATCACGAGATCGCACAATGCGCCTGCATCGAGAGCCCGCGTCGCGATTTCGAGCCGCGTTTGCGCCAGGCTGGAGCCGCTGAAATCCGCGATCAGTGTTTCAATCAGATTCATGCGCAGCGAGACCGCGATGATGCGGCCGAACTCCGGGTTGAGGGTCAGCAGCACGGCGGGCCGGCCCCGGCGGCGGCTGTTCAGCCCGTCCGCATCGTCTTCGTCCGTGTCGTCGGGCCACGAGCTTGCCGGTGTCTCGGTCTCGCACAGCAACTCTTCCGCGATCAGTCGCGACGTCAGGCCGGAAACGGCGGGGAAGCTCAATCCCGTACTCCGGGCGAGCTCCACACGCGGCAACGGCCCCTGGCGTCGCAAGACTTCGACGAGGCGGCCGCGGTTCGAGCCGCGGGCGATGCTTGAGGTACGTCTCGGCGGCTCAATTTGGTCAACCATGTTGTCTCTTTAATTTATTACGTGAAGTTAATGAGCGGGTGGTCGGGTGATGTGATCGAAAAAGCACAACCGGAAGACGTTGTCTGCGAGCCATATTTACTATTATCATACCTCATGTACTATCTCCGCTTGAAGAAGGAGCCAGTACATCCCGATTTCGATGTTTTTGCTCTGCGACATTTCTTCGCTACGTAAATAAAATAAGGCGCAGAAGCGCCCTGAAGGCCCCATCCGGGGTGACCCAAGGGAGGTGAACATGAACGGATCGATGAAGAAATTGCTAGTGCCGCTGCTCGCGACTGCCGCGTTCGCGATGGCGACGGGGGTGGCGCAGGCCCAACAGAAAAAGACCATCGCGCTGGTCACCAATGTTGCGGCCGACTTCTGGACCATCGCCGGCCGCGGGCTCGAAAAGGCGCAGAAGGAGCACCCGGAATACAATATCGAATTGATCGTCACCAACGAAGGCACGGCGGCGGGCCAGCGGCGCGAGCTGGACGACCTGCTGGTACGCGGCGTCGCCGGCATCTCCATCTCGGTCGACGATGCGCCGCACGCGACCGAACAGCTCAACAAGGTTGCGGCCAAGACCGTGTTGATCACGACGGACAGCGACGCCCCGCAGAGCAAGCGTCTCGCCTATATCGGCACCGACAACGTCGCGGCCGGGCGGCAGGCAGGCGAGGAGATCAAGAAGGCGCTGCCGAACGGCGGCAAGATCGCACTGTTCGTCGGCACGATGGACGCCGACAATGCCCGCGAGCGGGTGCAGGGGATCAAGGAAGCGATCGCCGGCACCAAGGTCGAGCTGGTCGACGTGTTCACCGACCAGGTGGACTTCGCCAAGGCCAAGGCGAACATGGAGAACGTGCTCGTCAAATATCCGGACATCGCGCTGTTGTCCGGCCTTTGGAGCTACGAGACACCGCTGATCTATGACGCGGTCAAGGCGGCGGGCAAGGCCGGCAAGGTGAAGATCGTCGGCTTCGACGAGGACCAGCGCACGCTGCGGGGAATATCCGACGGCACGATCGAATCCACTGTCGTGCAGCAGCCGTACGAATTCGGGTATCTCTCCGCCACCAACATCATCAAGACGCTGAACGGCGACAAATCCTGGATTCCGGCTGACAGCAAGCTGATCGTGCCAACCCAAGTGATCAGCAAGTCGAACGTCGCCGAATTCACCGCAAATCTGAAGGGGCTGCTGAAGAAGTGACTTTCAGCGCCTTTCGACGCCCGGCTGGCACAGTCGGGCGTCGTGCGGGAGGAAATGAATGGCGGAAATCCTGTTCGAACTCGCCGGGATCAGCAAGTCCTATCCCGGGGTCATGGCCCTCGACGACGTCAGCCTGCGTGTGTACCGCGGCGAGGTGTTGGGCCTGATCGGCGAGAACGGCGCCGGCAAATCGACGCTGATGCGCGTGCTGGGTGGCGTGATCGCGCCGAGCGAGGGCGTGATCCGCATCGGCGGCATCGACCATGCCGGTATGACGGTGAACGAGGCGACGCAGGCCGGCATCGCCTTCGTGCATCAGGAACTGAACCTTTTCGAAAATCTCGACGTCGCCGCAAACGTCTTCATTGGGCGCGAGCGGGTTGTCGGCGGCCCGCTGAAGCTGGTGGACAATGTGGAGATGCGCGCTCGCGTGACGCCGCTGCTGGAGCGGCTGGGCGCCGATTTCACCCCGGACACGCTGGTCGACAATTTGTCGATCGCCGAGCGTCAGTTGGTGGAGATCGCCAAGGCGCTCTCGATCGATGCCCGCGTGATCATCATGGACGAGCCGACCTCCAGCCTGACGATTTCGGAAACTGAACGGTTGCTGGAGGTGATTGCCGATCTGAAGGCGCATGGCATATCGGTGATCTATATCTCTCACCGGCTCTGCGAGATCATGACCTGCGCCGACCGCGTCGTGGTGCTCCGCGACGGGCGCACGGTGGGAGAGCTGGCGCGCGACAGGCTGAGCCATGCCGCAATGATCCGGCTGATGATCGGTCGCGACCTGAAAGCGCTGCATACGCCGCCGAAGCGGCCGCCGCAGCCGGGTGGCTGCGACATTGTCGGCCTCGTGACATCGGCCTTTCCCGACCGGCAGATCGATCTTTCCGTGCGGCATGGCGAGATACTCGGACTGGCAGGGCTCGTGGGCGCCGGTCGCACCTCCTTGGCTCGCGCGGCTTTCGGCATTGACCCGCTGCTGGGCGGCGAGATCAGGCTCGACAACGCGCCGGTCGATGTCGCCTCGCCACAGGACGCGATCAGGCAAGGCATCTATCTGATGCCGGAGGATCGCAAGAAATCCGGGCTCGTGCTGGAGCTGCCGATCCGGGAGAACGTGACGCTGGCCAGCCTGCTGAATTATGCGCGGATGTGGCTGGTCAGCGGCCCGGCCGAGCGCAAGGTCGCGAAAGAGCAGGTGAGGCGGCTCTCCATCAAGGTGCCGAGCATCGATATGGAGGCCGTGACGCTCTCCGGCGGCAACCAGCAGAAGGTGGTGCTGGGCAAGTGGCTCTCCATGCAGCCGCGCGTGATGTTCTTCGACGAGCCGACCCGTGGCGTCGATGTCGGTGCCAAGAGCGAGATCTACGCGCTGATGCGCGAGCTCGCCGACCAGGGCGTCGCGATCGTGATGATTTCTTCGGACATGGAGGAGGTCATCGGCGTCTCCGACCGGATCGCGGTGATGCATGAAGGGAGCGTCAGCGGCGTGCTGGAGCGCCCGCAGTTCAGCGAATACAACGTGTTGCAGCTTGCAATCGGCCAGGCACCGGAAACCGTGGAAGCCGCTGCGCCATGAACAAGAAGGAACTCGGCCTCGGCCTGCTGCTCCTGGTGATTTCCGCCGTCACGGGCGCGATCAATCCGGCCTTCCTGTCGCTGGTGAACTTGCTGAACATGGCCAATCTGATCGGCCTGTTCGGTGTGTTTGCGCTTGGCGAGGGGCTCGTGATCATCACCGGCGGCATCGACCTCTCGCTCGGCTCGATGTTCGCGCTGCTCGGCGTCGTCTTCATCGACCTTCTGACGACTTATCAGGTTCCCTGGCCCCTGGCGCTGCTGGCGGTGTTGCTGGGCGGGCTGGTGCTGGGAGGCATTCAGGGTTTCCTCGTCACCCGGCTGAAGATGCAGCCCTTCATCGTGACGCTGTGCGGGTTGCTGATCTATCGCGGCGCCGCCCGCTACTATACGAGCGACTCGACACGCGGCTTCGGCTACGGCGACGAGGCCGGGACGCTGAGCAGCATTGCCTCCGGCAATGTGGCGGGCATCCCGAATACGTTCATCCTTCTGATCATCCTTGCGCTCGTCCTCGGCGTGCTGCTGCACCGCTCGGTCTACGGGCGCTGGCTTTATGCCGTCGGCAAGAACGAGGAAGCGGCGCGCTTCTCGGGCATCAACACGAATGTCGTGATCGCAACCGCCTACATCATCAGCGGTGGGCTCGCCGGCGTTTCGACAGTCTTGTTCGTGTTCTACACGAACTCGGTGTCGCCGAGCTCCTTCGGCAATTTCTATGAGCTCTACGCGATCGCGGCTGCCGTCCTGGGCGGGTGCAGTCTGCGCGGTGGCGAAGGCTCCATTCTCGGCATCGTGCTGGGGACTGCGCTGCTGCAGGTGCTGCAGAACCTCGTGAATATCCTGGGCATCCCCAATTCCCTGAACTTTGCGGTGATGGGGACGGTGATTTTGATCGGCGTGTTGGCGGATCATCAGTTGCAGGCCCGGCGGCGACGAAAGCAGGCGCTGGCCGGCCTCGCCCGTACGGCGCCGAGATCGACGTTTGAAGGACAGCAGGGCGCAGCACCGCGCGGCGTGGACGCGCTGCCGGTGAGAACGGGCGACCAGGCATGACGGATCCAGGCTCCAGTTGACACAAGGCAGCTTCGTGGGTGGGCGGCTGCGACGGTGTGTGCTGGGGAAGGAGCGCGTTCCAGGCTCGAGGGCTTGGCAGGAACGCGAGGCAAGAATGACAAAGCCTGAGACGGCGGGAGGACGAAGAAGATGTTGCGCAGGTTTGTGAACACCGCACGCGCGTGCGGTGTGGGGATTGCTTTGTCATCGCTGTTGGGCGGTGCGGTACATGCGGCCGATTTTTCAACGAAAGCTGCGCCTCTGCCTTATGCGCAGGCCGACGACTTCTGGACGAGACCGTATCTGTTTGGCGATCTCGGCAGAACGAGGCTGAAGGAGCAGGGCATCGATCTGGGCTTGACGCTGGGTAATGAAACCGTCGGCAACCTGTCGGGAGGAGATAGGAACACCGCGGCCAACGCTGGACAATTGTGGTTCGGTGCCAAGCTCGATATGGCGAAGCTTGCCGGCATCCCGGGCGGCACGGTCGGCCTCACGCTGGTCCAGCGTTTCGGCGACAACCTGAATACCGAGGCAGGCATTCCGGCCTTGCAGCTGACCAACGAAGTTTTCGGCCGCGGAAATATCTTTCGCCTGACCCAACTCTATTACTCGCAGAAACTTTTCGATGATCGCCTCGAACTCAAGGGCGGCCGTCTTCCGGTCGGCTCCGACTTCTTCTTCGGTCTGTGCGAGTTCATCAACCTGACCTTCTGCGGCGGTCAGCCCGGCAACATCCAGGGTGGGTACATCTATAACTGGCCGGTGAGCCAGTGGGCCGGTGTCGTCCACTACAAGCTGGCCCCGGAATTCACGATCTCGGTCGGCGTCTACGACGCCAATCCGAATTATCTGACGACGTCAGACTCGACCGTCTACTTCTTGCCGGGGATTCCCGCCTCAACCCCCGCCAGCGGCGTGATGGTGCCGGTGGAGTTGGTCTGGGCGCCGAAGGGGCCCTTGAACGGGACCTGGAGATTTGGCGGCTGGTACGACAGCGCATCGACCATTGATGGTGGCCTTCCCGGTGTTGTCTCCACCATCCCCGGCATTGGAGGCGTCCCGGATCAAAATCTCGGGGATCAACGCGGCCGCTACGGCGTCTACGAGTCCATCCTTCAGCGCTTGACCGTCGACGGTCCGGACGCGCAGGGTTGGTACACCTTCCTCAATACGACCGTTGCCGATCACCGGACGTCGTACCAGGACTACCAGATCGCCGGAGGCTTCCGGCATACCGGAACGTTCAGCTGGCGCCCCCAGGACGAAGTCGGCTTCGCGGTGGGCACGACACATGTGAATTCGGCGGCGCTCAGCCCCAATGCCGGCGGCAACGAAGTTCCGATCGAAGTCTGGTACGGCTGGCAGGCAACCGGCTGGCTGAACCTCAAGTTCGACGCGCAATATGTGATCAATCCCGGCGGGCGCGGCTATAACGCCGCGGGCGTGAAGACCGACAATGCCGTGGTTCTCGGCATGCGCACCGAGGTCCACTTCTGATGTGACGCTAACCGGTCTGATGCGTGAGGGCGGAGCGTAGCCCCGCGCATCACTCCGCTCTTCCTCCCGGCGCGTGAGCTGAACAAAAGAAAAGGCCCGGTCGCGGTGGCGACCGGGCCTTTTTCGTTCGTACCGACTCGCGTGCTTACGCGGCAGTCGAAGCCTTCCGAGCGGCCTTCTCCTGCGCGGCGGCGGCCTCGTCCTTGCGGATCTCCGACAGGCGCTTCTGCACTTCCGCCGAGAAGATGTACTGCGCCGGGCGCTGCTTGCTCATGTCGATCTCGGGCGCCATCGGACCCGTGGTCCTGATGCCGCGCAGCGACACCCACATCGCCTTCAGCGGGTTGTTGAAGGCTGCGGTCGCCGCCGTCGGCTCGTAGCCGCAATGGGCCATACAGTCGGCGCATTTCTCGTACTTGCCGGTGCCGTAGGTCTCCCAGTCGGTGGTGTCCATCAGCTCCTTGAAGGTCTTGGCGTAGCCTTCACCGAGCAGATAGCAGGGCTTCTGCCAGCCGAAGATGTTGCGCGCGGGCATGCCCCACGGCGTGCACTCGTATTCCTGGTTGCCGGCGAGGAAGTCCAGGAACAGGCCGGAATGCATGAAGTTCCACTTCTTGCCCTTGCCCATCGCGAAGACGTCGCGGAACAGCTTCTTGGTCTTGGTGCGGTTGAGGAAGTGCTCCTGGTCCGGCGCACGCTCATAGGCATAGCCCGGCGACATCGAGACGCCGACACCAAGCTCGACGGTGAGGTCGAGGAACTTCGCGATCTCCTCGGCCGGATGGCCGTCGAAGATGGTGGCGTTGACGTTGACGGTGAAGCCGCGCGCCTTGGCCGCCTTGATCGCGGAGACGGCGCGGTCGAACACGCCCTTCTGCGACACGGCCTTGTCGTGATGGTCCTTCAGGCCGTCGAGATGCACCGAGAAGAACAGGTACGGGGAGGGCGTGAACAGGTCGAGCTTCTTCTCGAGAAGCAGCGCGTTGGTGCAGAGCGAGACGAACTTCTTGCGTTCGACGAGGCCACGCACGATCTCGCCGATCTCCTTGTGGATCAGCGGCTCGCCGCCGGGAATCGCGACCATCGGCGCGCCGCACTCGTCGGCCGCGTCCCAGCACTCCTGTGCGGTCATGCGGCGGTTGAGGATCGCATCCGGATAATCGATCTTGCCGCAGCCGACGCAGGCGAGGTTGCAGCGGAACAGCGGCTCCAGCATCAGCACGAGCGGATAGCGCTTGCGGCCAAGCAGTTTCTGCTTGAGCAAATAGCCGCCGATACGCATTTCCTTGAAGAAGGGGATAGCCATTACAAGTTTCTTTCTGGGCTTGGAATTCGGGTGGGTCAGCTCGCAGCCAGTTCGGCCGGAAGCCGGAATTCAATGTTTTCCTCGCGGCCCGGCAGCACCGAGACCTTGACTGGTCCGATCCGCCGCATCGCTTCGATCACGTCATCCACGAGTACCTCAGGCGCCGAAGCGCCGGCCGTGACGCCGACGGTCTTGGCATCTTTCAACCACTCCGGATTGAGCGCGCTGCCGTCGGCAATCAAATAACTCGCGACGCCGGCCTCAGTGCCGATTTCGCGGAGCCGGTTCGAGTTCGAGCTATTAGCGGCGCCCACCACCAAGATCACGTCGACCAGCTTGCTCAAGTCCCTTACCGCAGATTGGCGGTTCTGTGTCGCATAGCAGATATCCCGGATATCCGGACCTTGAATATCTGTAAAGCGGGCCTGGAGGGCCGCAATAATGTCCTTGGTGTCGTCGACCGACAGGGTGGTCTGGGTGATGTAGGCCACTGGCGTATCCGCCTGCAGCGTCAAGGCCTTAACCTCTTCAACGCTTTGGACAAGCAGCACCGGGGCGGGAACCTGGCCCATCGTACCCTCGACTTCGGGGTGGCCGGCATGGCCGATCAGGATCAGGGTGCGGCCCCTGGCGATGTAGCGCTTCCCCTGATTGTGAACTTTCGTGACCAGGGGGCAGGTGGCATTGAGCACCGGTAGGTCGCGCGCGGCAGCCTCTTCCTCGACGCTGCGGGCGACGCCATGGGCACTGAAAACGGTCACGGCCTTCGGCGGAACCTCGGATAATTCCTCGACAAAGATCGCGCCCTTGTTCTTCAGGCTCTCGACCACGTACTTGTTGTGCACGATCTCGTGGCGCACGTAGACGGGCGGGCCGTACTTCTCCAGCGCCCGTTCCACGATCTCGATCGCACGCACCACGCCTGCGCAAAAGCCGCGCGGCTGCGCTAGATAAACTTCCATAGGACGCCCATCACGCAAGTTGCACCAATCCGCTTCTCAAGTCCCCGGCGGCACCTCGATACTGCCCAATGAGTTGCAATAACCGCACCATTGGTTTCGCGCACGCGGTAACCGCCCACCCCAGTTGGGGCCCGGCGCATGGAGGCACAGCACTTTGTGTCAAAAAATCGGCAAAAAGGAAAGACCGGATGAAACCCTGGTTCCGTGACGGTACGAATCCACGGTATTATAATAGGGTATTCGCCCTGAGCAAAATGGCGACATTTGTGCTCAGCTCTTCGCCACTTTCCCGCCTCAAGTCACCGGCTATACCGACCGCCCCGCATGATTTTGCCACGGTCTGTCGCCGTTTACCTCGAACCTTCGTGCGGCGAGAACCACTCAAAACAGCAATAGGTTTCGCTGGGGAACTCCGATAAACAGCGGGCGTTTCCGGCAAGCTGTTAACCGCAGAAAGAAAAGATGCTGCAAAGCGTAGTCGTTGCCATCGTCAGGGCCTGCACCCGGTTTGCCTCCCTCGTCGTCGTTCTCGGGCTCCTGCTTTCGGTGGGGGCGGGCTATTACACGTCTAAGCATTTCGCCATCAACACCGACATCAATTCGCTGATTGCCCAGAATTTGGACTGGCGCCAGCGCGACCAGCAATTCGACCGTGCCTTCGACCGCGACGCGACGATTCTCGCGGTCGTCGAGGCCAGGACGCCGGAGATGGCGACCGCGGCGGCGGATGCGCTCTTCGCCAAGCTGAAGGACAACAAGACCGACTTCCAGTCGATGCAGCAGCTCGGCACCGGCGAGTTCTTCGAGAAGAACGGCTTGCTGTTCCTGCCGACCGAAGAGGTCGGCAAGATCACCAGCCAGTTCGAATCCGCAGCGCCCCTGATCGAGATCATGGCCGGTGATCCCTCGATCCGCGGCCTGACCGGCGCGCTGGAGACGGGACTTGCCGGCGTCAAGCGCGGCCAGGTCAAGCTCGACAATACCGCGCGGCCCTTCAATCAGATTGCGCAGACGGTCGAGACCGTGCTCAACAAGGGCAAAGCGAGCTTCTCCTGGCGTGAGCTCGTCAGCGACGAGCCGCTGACGGATTCTGATAAGCGCGCCTTCATCGAGTTCAAGCCGATCCTCGACTACAACGCGCTGGAGCCCGGCAAGGGCGCCACCGACGCGATCCGCAAGGCGGCAGTTGATCTGGATTTTGCGAACAAATACCAGGCCCGAGTGCGACTGACCGGTCCGGTCCCGATCGCCAACGAGGAATACGCCACCGTCCAGGAAGGCGCCGTCGTCAACGGCGTCGGGACTGTGCTGGTCGTGCTGCTTATCTTGTGGATGGCGCTGCACTCGTCGAAGATCATTTTCGCGGTGTTCGTCAATCTCTTCGTCGGCCTTGCGCTGACGACCGCTGCCGGCCTGATGATGGTCGGCTCGTTCAATTTGCTGTCGATCGCGTTCGCCGTGCTGTTCGTGGGACTGGGCGTCGATTTTGGTATCCAGTATAGCGTCCGCTACCGCTCAGAGCGCTACAAGCACAACGATCTCTCCGGCGCGCTGGTGCTTGCCGCCAAGCGCTCCGCGGTGCCGCTGTCGCTGGCGGCCATGGCGACCGCCGCCGGCTTCCTCTGTTTCCTGCCCACCGATTACAAGGGCATCTCCGAGCTCGGCCAGATCGCCGGCGTCGGCATGCTGGTGGCGTTCCTCTCCAGCATCACCGTACTGCCCGCAATGCTGAAGCTGTTGAATCCGCCCGGTGAGCAGGAACCCGTCGGTTATGCCTTCCTGGCGCCGCTCGATTACTTTCTGGAGAAGCACCGTGTGCTGGTCGTGGGCGGCACGTTGCTGCTGGCGCTCGCCGGCCTGCCGCTGCTCTACTTCCTGAAGTTCGACTTCAACCCGATGAACCTGCGCAACCCGCACGCGGAGTCGATCGCGACGTTCCTCGATTTGCGCAAGGATCCGAACACCGGCGCCAATGCCATCAACGTGATGACCACGTCCGAGGAGCAGGCGAGGCAGGTCGAGGCGAAGCTGGAGAAGGTGCCTGAGGTGCTGCGCGTGATGTCGCTCGACAGCTTCGTGCCGCAAGACCAGCCGCCGAAGCTGAAGCTGCTCGCGCAGGGCGCCAAGGTGCTGAATCCCGCGCTCAACCCTGATCAGGTCGACGCGGCGCCGACCGACAAGGAGAACGTCGATTCGCTGAAATCCTCGGTCGACAATCTGCGCCGGACCGCCGGTGACGCGAAGGGCCCGGGCGCCGTCGCCTCGCGCCGGCTGGCGGACGTGCTCGAGAAGCTCGCCAATGGCGACGAGGCGACGCGGAACAAGGCTCAGGACGTGTTCGTCACGCCGCTGAAGATCGTGTTCGACCAGCTCAGGAACGCGATGCAGGCCGGGCCGGTCACCCTGGCCTCACTGCCCCCCGAGCTCGTCAGCGCCTGGAAGAGCAAGGACGGGATCATCCGCGTCGAGGTGCAGCCGAAGGGCGATCCCAACGACAACGACACGCTGCGTAAGTTTGCAGCCGCCGTGCTCGCTGCCGAGCCGACCGCGATCGGCGGGCCGGTCTCGATCCTGAAATCCGGTGACACCGTGGTGAAGGCGTTCATCCACGCCGGCATCTACGCGTTGCTGGTGATCGGCCTGTTGCTTTGGATCACGCTGCGGCGGTTCGTCGACGTGCTGATGACGCTGGTGCCGCTGCTGGTCGCCGGCGCGGTCACGCTCGAAATCTGCGTGTTGATCGGCCTGCCGCTCAACTTCGCCAACATCGTCGCGTTCCCGCTGCTGCTCGGCGTCGGCGTCGCCTTCAAGATCTATTATGTCGTGGCCTGGCGCTCGGGCAGGACAAACCTGCTCCAGACCAGCCTGACGCGCGCGATCTTTTTCAGCGCGCTGACGACGGCGACCGCGTTCGGCAGCCTGTGGCTGTCGAGCCACCCTGGAACGTCCAGCATGGGCAAGCTGCTCGCACTCTCGCTGGTGACGACGCTTGCCGCAGTGCTGCTGTTCCAGCCGGCCCTAATGGGCAAACCCCGCAATCTCAGGGAGTAGGCAGATGTCGCCGACCAGGTCGGCGGCGTTCTTCTGACCGGGCTTGGCGGTGGTCGCGGTCTTCTGGGCCGCGGGGGCAGGGGCAGGCGCTGTGGCGCTGGCGGCGGTCGTGCCGCCTGTTGTGGCGCCGCCTGTGGTGCCTGGGGCTTTCGGCGCCGCGCCGGTGGGCTTCGGCGCGCCCTTGGCCATGGCGTTGGCGGTGCTCAAAGGAATCGGCGGGGCGACGCGGGTCCAGGTCTCGCCGCCGCAGAGGAAGCCCATCACGCAGCCCTTGATTTCGAGCTGGTCGGTGCCGACGGGCGTGATGGTTGCGCTGTAGAGCTGGCCGTCCTTGGCGTTGTAGACCTGCCCTTCCCACTGATCGACGCCGGGCTTCTTCTTCATGTCGATCAGGGTCGCCATGCCCAGCGTCGGCCTGGTCTTTTTCGACTGATCCGGATTGTATTCATCGCGGCCGCCGGGCTGCTTTTCCCAGGAAACCGCGCCCCACATGCTGCCATTGCATTGGGCGACACGAATATTGGCGACGGCGTCGGCGACCCGCCAGTCGCCGGTCGGATCGGCGGCGAGCGCGGGTGTCAGGCAGGTGTAACCACCAGCCAGTATTAGTCCGGTGTAAAGGGCTAAACGCATGATAGTTCCTTGGCAGTGCAACATGGTTTAAAGCTGTGCTTGCGAAGATGGTCCGAAAAAGGGCAAAAGGCCGCACAGACCGTTTTCAGCAACGGTCCCTTTTCAGTTGACGAGCCGGCCCTCAAGCGAAGTATGTAGCGGATGCACAGCCCAAATCCAGACATGTCTCAGCTATTCGCGGACCGTCAGGCCCAGCGCAGCACCCTGCATAATCGGTATCTGAACGAGCAGTTCGTTCGGGTTCTCAAGACCATCGGCTACGATGTCGGCTTCCAGAAGGGGCAGGGGCAGTACCTCTACGATCGCGAGGGGGCGCGCTATCTCGACCTGTTGTCCGGCTTTGGCGTGTTCGCGATCGGGCGCAATCACCCTGTCATGCGCGAGGCGCTCAAGAGCGTGCTCGATGCCGACCTGCCCAATCTCGTCCAGTTCGACGTCTCGGTGCTCGCCGGCGTGCTCGCCGAGCGGCTGCTGAAATACGTCCCCTATCTCGACAAGGCGTTCTTCGCCAATTCCGGGGCCGAATGCGTCGAAGCGGCGATCAAGTTCGCCCGCGGCGCCACCGGCCGTCCCGGCATCGTCTATTGCGCCCACGGCTATCATGGCCTGACCTACGGCGCGCTGTCGCTGACGGGTGATTCGAACTTCCGCACCGGCTTCGAGCCGCTGCTGCCCGGCTGCACCTCGATTCCGTTCAACGACCTCGCCGCGCTCGAAAAGGCGCTGGCCTCGCGCGAGGTCGCGGCCTTCGTCGTCGAGCCGATCCAGGGCAAGGGCGTCAACATGCCCACCGACGAGTTCCTGCCGGGTGCTGCCGCACTCTGCAAGAAATACGGCACGCTGTTCGTCGCCGACGAGATCCAGACCGGCATGGGCCGCACCGGCCGCTTCCTGGCGGTCGAGCACTGGAACGTCGAGCCCGACATGGTGCTGCTGTCGAAGTCGCTGTCCGGCGGCCACGTGCCGGTCGGCGCCGTGCTGACGCGCAAGAGCATCTTCGACAAGATTTTTAATCAGATGGACCGCGCTGTGGTGCACGGTTCGACCTTCTCGAAAAATGACCTCGCCATGGCCGCGGGCATTGCCACGCTCGACGTCATGGAGTCCGAGAAGCTGATCGAGTCCGCCGCCAAGCGCGGCGCCGAGCTGCGCCTGGCGCTGACGCGCATGGTCCCCGGCTACGAGTTGATGAAGGAAGTGCGCGGCAAGGGCCTGATGATCGGCGTCGAGTTCGGCCCGCCGAAGTCGCTGCGGCTGCGGGCATCCTGGAACGTGCTGGAAGCTGCCAACAAGGGCCTGTTCTGCCAGCTCATCACCGTGCCGCTGTTCAAGGACCACAAGATCCTCACCCAAGTCGCCGGTCACGGCAGCCACACCATCAAGCTGTTGCCGCCGCTCACCATCACCGAGGAAGATTGCGGCTGGATCGAGCGCGCCTTCGACGACGTCATCGCCGGCAGCCACAAGGTCCCCGGCGCGATCTGGTCGCTCGGCAAGACGCTGGTGGACAACGCGGTGCGGCGGTCGGCGTAAATTCGCCGATCTATCTCAGCGATCGTCATTGCGAGCGAAGCAATCCAGTATCCCTCTGCGGATGCGGGCTGGATTGCTTCGCTTCGCTGGCAATGACGGTGATGCCAGCTACCCCTCCACATTCGCCTTCATCGCCGCCTCGAACTTGTCGACGAACTCGGCGAGCTCGTCGGCGCCGATATCGCTGACGGCCCAGAAGTTCAGGCCGCGATTGCCCCAGCGGCGGCAGTTGAAGCCCTGCATGGTCTCGGTCTTCGGCGCGCGATATTCCGCGTTCGATGTCTGCGATACGAACAAATTGATCACATGCTGCCGGCGCTTGTAGACGACGGCACCGATGGCGCGGGCGTCGATATAGTCGAGCCGGCCGCCGACCAGCGTGAAGCCTTGCGCGGTGAGATCGATCACGGGCGGGGCGACGTCGAGCTTGCCGTTGAACCACGGCTTCACGGTGTGCTGGTCGGTCGAGACCACGTCGATGAGATGGCCGGCCTGGAGCGAGCGCAGATGCGCGGAGACGACCTCCGACAGGATGCGCTGCTGGTCGTCCTGGCGCAGCACCACGGCGACGACGCCGGAGGCGGCGAGCGCGGAGACGGCAGAGCCCATCGCGAAGCCGCGCAGCACGGAGCGGCGGGTCGGTTGCCGGCGCTGCGGCTGCGGCAGCGCGGCTTCAATCCGGGCGCGCAGGCTTGCCGGCGCGGTATAGCGCAAATCGGTGTCGGCGAGCACGCGCTGCATCTCGCGTTGTGCGGCAAACTCCGCGGCGCAGTCCGGGCAGCTGGCAATGTGGGCTTCGACCTCGCGCGCGTGGCCGGCATCCAGCTCGTTGTCGAGCAGCGCGTGAAGCAGGATTTTTGCTTCGTCGCAGGTCATCTCGAGTGCTCCTCTTCCGCCGTCCAGGCCGCGCGCAGCATGGCGCGGGCGCGGGCGAGGCGGGACATCACGGTGCCGACGGGGGCGCCGACGGCCTCGGCGATTTCACGATAGGACAGGTTGTTGATCTCCCGCAGCACGAATGTTTCCTTGAACGGTTCGGCGAGCGCGTCGATCAGCTTGCGGATGGCGCCAGCATCGCGGCTGCGCAGCACCTCGGTCTCGGGGCTCGCCTCGCTCTCCTGCCAGATCGGCGTCTGCTCGGCGGCGCCGGGCGTATCCTCGATCGCGCTGGGCCTGTGTGCGCGGCGCGCATATTCGGCGTTGCAGACGTTGCGCAGGATCGCGAACAGCCAGGGCTTCATCGCCGGCCCGCGATAGCTGTCAAAATGCTTCAGCGCGCGCAGATAGCACTCCTGCACCGCATCCTCAGCGTCGGAGGCATCGCGCAGCAGATAGCGCGCGAGCGTGTAGACGTCGTCGAGATAGGGCAGCGCGGCTTCGCGGAAGCGCTGCGCCTTCTGCAAATCGTCGTTGGCGGGCATCGCTCCTCGCTTTGCCTCTTGTTCTGCGCGTCGCGTTGTTTCGTCCCTGTTCGTTTCGTCGGGGTGTGTGACCGAAGGCACACGAGCCCGGCCGGCGTGGGACCACCGGCCGGGCAAGACGTTGATGCCTTGGTTCGAGACGTTACTCAACCTTGATCATCCCCGTCATGTGCGGGTGCAACGAACAAAAATATTTGTAGTCGCCCGCATTGGTGAAGGTGAACGAGAACTTGTCGTCGGTGTCCAGGGTCTTCGACCTGAACTTGCCGGCCGAAACGATCGTGTGCGGGATGTCGTCCCTGTTGGTCCAGGTCACGGTGGTGCCGAGCTTGATCTTGAGCTCGGCCGGCTGGAAAACGAAATTGTCGATATGCACTTCCATGTCGTCGGCACGGGCCGTCGTTGCGGGCAACAGGATGGCTGCGACCAAAGCGAGACCGAAGTCGACACCGAAGTCGCGGCGATTGAGTGTTTTCATTGTCAGCTTCCGTTCAGCCTTTTTCGGTTCACTCTTGGATCAACCCTGCAGCGGCGTGTCGATGATCGCGAGCCGCTGCTCGTTCTGCTTGAAGTTGACGCTGGCGACGCCGAGCATGGAGCGCAGTCTTGCGTCCTCGACCTTCATTGGTCCGGGCGAGGGCGCGGCCCCCGGCGCCGGCTGCGGGAACGCAGTCGACCGCGCGGTGTGGAAGGTGACGTTGCCCTCGACCTTCTGCATCACCTGATGGATATGGCCGTTCAGCACGGTGACGGAGCCGAAACCTTTCACCTGTTCCAGCGCGCGGCCGCCGTCCTCGGTGCCCCAGCCCCATTCGGGATAGACCGTCCAGAGCGGGATGTGCGCGAACAGCACGATCGGTGTCGATTTCGACCTGCCGCGCAGATCGTCCTCGAGCCAGGCGAGTTGCTCGGCGCCGAGATTGCCGAGGCCGCCGGCCTTGAGGTCGACGACGTTGACGAGGCCGATGAAGTGTACGCCGCCGGCGTCGAACGAATACCAGCCTGCACCCTTGGTGCCGCGGCCGTAACGCTCGCGATAGAACTTCACCTCCTCGTCGAGGAAGTCATGCTCGCCCGGCACATAGTGCACGTCGAGCTTGCTCTGCGAGATGATGCGGTCGGCATTGTCGAACTCGGCGGCCTTCGACAGATGCGTGATGTCGCCGGTGTGGATCATGAAGGAGGGTTTTGCCGGCATCGCGTTGATCTTGTTGACGGCTTCCTCCAGCGTGCCGAGCGCGTTGGGATTGGCCGGCTTGTCGAAGCCGACATGGCTGTCGCTGATCTGGAGGAAGGTCATGCCGGGCGCAGCTGCCGTGGCGGCCTGCGCGGAATCGATGATACCGAGCGAGCGCGGGACGCCGCCCGTGATGGTCCAGAGCACCCCGGTGCCGGCCCAGGTCATGCATTCCAGCACCTTGCGGCGGCTGACGCCGTCCCCGTGATCGTGTCCGCTCATCGCACGTCTCCACTTCGCCCGGAATTGGGCTTCGGGGAGTTGATTGGGGGAGGGCGAGGCTTATTCCCGGATGCGATGACGTTTTCGTGAGGTCGAGATTGGAGCGCAGCGGAATGCGGGGGCGCGGCTATCCCCGGATTACGCTTCGCTCCATCCGGGCTACGCAGGGGATTTGGCGAACTCCCGCACGGCGGCCACCACGCGCTCCGGCACTTCCTGCGCCACGCAGTGCCCGGCGCCCTCGAAGACCATCGTGCTGACGCGCGGAATCAGCGACACGGCGCGTGACGCCATCTCCTTGTAGATCGGTCCCGATTTCGCGGCAGTCGCGACGCGGACGGGGCATTCGATCTCGGTGAGCCCTGCAAACGGGTTGCCGCGGGCATCGCCAACGTAAACCTGCTCCATCGCCTCGTAGATCGGACGCAGCATCGCGTACTCGATCTCGGGCGTGCAACAGAGCCGGACACGGCCATCGTCGAGCGGCACGAAGCCGTGCTGCACATAGGCCCGGAGCGAGGTCTCGGTCCAATCGGCAAACGCCGGCGCAGCGCGGTAGCGCTCGAACACCGTGTAGGCACTGTCGAACTCGGCCCGCCTGCGCAGCGTGCCCTGCACGCGGGACAAGGAGTCTTCGCTCAAGCCTCCGGGCCGCGCCGCGCGCGGATCCATCGCCGTCGGCTCCATCACGAACAGGCGTGTGAAGCATCCGGGCAAGAGTTTTGCCGCAAGCAGAAGATCGGTCGCACCTGCGCTGTGGCCGATGCCGTAGACGTCGCGCAGATCGAGCGCATCGATCACCCGGCAGACATCCTCGGCATAATCAAGGAAATGATAGGCATCGGGCTTGTGGCTCGCGCCATGGCCGCGGCGGTTGAGCGCATAGACGGTGTAGGTCGATACAAGCTCGCGCGCGACCTCGTCCCAGACGTCGGCGACGAAACCGGTGCCGTGCACGAGCAGCGCGGGCGGCCTCCCGCTCTCGCCCCATTGCAGCATCGCGATCTGCGCGTCAGTGGGGCCGATGGAGAAGCGATGTGGATTGATCATGGGGACAGGATGCTACTTCGCATCCTCCAAAATCATCGTCGCGCCCTTCTCGGCGATCATCGCGGTCGGCGTGTTGGTATTGCCTGACGTTATCGTCGGCATGATCGACGCGTCGATAATGCGCAGGCCGCTCAGGCCGTAGAACCGCAACCGCTCGTCCACCACCGCCATCGGATCATTCGCCGCGCCCATCTTCGCGGTGCCGACGGGATGGAAGATGGTGGTGCCTATGTCACCGGCGGCCTTGGCGAGAGAGGCGTCGTCGTCGCCGACGGTGGGACCGGGCAGATATTCGCTCGGGCGATATTTCGCGAGCGCCTTCTGCTGCATCAGCCGCCGCGTGGTGCGGATGGCGTCGGCGCCGACCTGGCGATCGTCGTCGGTCGACAGATAGTTCGGCGCGATGATCGGCTTCTCGTCCGGGCTTGCCGAGCGCAGCCGTATCGTGCCGCGTGAGGTCGGCTGCAGATTGCAGGCGCTCACCGTGATCGCGGGGAAGCGGTGCAGGGGATCGCCGAACTTGTCGAGCGACAACGGCTGCACGTGGAACTGGATGTTGGCGCGGGCGCGCGTCGCGTCGGAGCGCGTGAAGATGCCGAGCTGCGACGGCGCCATGGTCAGCGGGCCGCGGCGGCGGAAGGCGTAGTCGAGCCCCATCAAGCCACGGCGGAACAGGTTGTAATAGGTCTCGTTCAGCGTGCGGACACCCTCGACCTTGTAGATCGCGCGCTGCTGGAGATGGTCCTGGAGGTTGCGGCCGATTCCAGGCTTGTCCATCACGATGTCGATGCCGAGCGGCGACAGCCAGTCGGCGGGGCCGATGCCGGAGCGATGCAGCACCTGCACTGAGCCGATGGAGCCTGCCGAGAGGATCACTTCGCGCTTGGCACGCGCCTCGATGACCTCGCCATTCTGGATGAAGCGTACGCCGACGGCGCGGCCCTGCTCGATGATGAGACGATCGACCAGCACGTTCTTCTCGAGCCGCAGATTTTGGCGGTTCAGCGCCGGCTTGAGGAAGCCGCGCGCCGACGACCAGCGCCGGCCGCGCTTCTGGTTGACGTGGAAATAGCTGGTGCCTTCGTTGTCACCGGTGTTGAAATCCGGGATGCGCTTGATGCCCATCTCCTCGGCGGCGTCGCCGACGGCGTCGAGAACGGCCCATGACAGCCGTGGCGCCTCGATGCGCCAGCCGCCGCCGGTGCCGTGATGTTCGCTCGCGCCGAGGAAATGATCCTCGAGCCGCTTAAACAGCGGCAGCACGTCGTCATAGCCCCAGCCGGTCATGCCGAGCTGGCGCCAGTGGTCGTAATCGGCGGCCTGTCCGCGCATGGAGATCATGGCGTTGATCGCCGATGAGCCGCCAATCACCTTGCCGCGGGGATAGGCCAGCGAGCGGCCGTTCAGGCCCGGCTCGGCCTCGGTCTTGAACATCCAGTCCGAGCGCGGATTGCCGATCGCGAAGAGATAGCCGACCGGAATGTGGAACCAGATCCAGTTGTCGTCGCCGCCGGCTTCGAGGATGAGGACGCGATTCCCTGGCTCGGCCGAGAGGCGGTTGGCGATGATGCAGCCGGCCGTGCCGGCTCCGACGACAATGTAGTCAAACTCACCTTCGAGCCGCCTCGGCATTCTGCTGCTTCCACCCAAACAGGCGTCATGCCCGGGCTTGTCCCGGGCATCCACGCGCTTTCCGTCCTAATAGTCAGACGTGGATGGCCAAGACAAGCCGGTGACAGGCCCGGCCATGACGAGAGCACAGGGGACCCTCGATCCGCGGGAGTTAGGTGGACTGGTGCTTGCATGGTAGACAGTCCTGTATTCCCAACAAAGCTTGAGACCCTCCATGCCCATCGTGAACCGCGTCGCCGACCTCCAACCCGATATTCAGGCCTGGCGCCGGGACATCCACCAGCACCCGGAGCTGCTGTACGACGTTCACCGCACCGCAGCATTCGTGGCGGACCGACTGCGCGAGTTCGGCTGCGACGAGGTCGTGACCGGCCTCGGGCAGACCGGCGTGGTTGGCGTGATCAAGGGCAGCAAGCCGGCCGGCGATGGGCTCAAGGTGATCGGCATGCGTGCCGATATGGACGCGCTGCCCGTCGACGAGCAGACCAACCTGCCTTACGCCTCCAAGATTCCGGGCAAGATGCACGCCTGTGGCCATGACGGCCACACCGCGATGCTGCTCGGTGCGGCCCGCTATCTCGCCGAGACCCGCAACTTCGCCGGCGATGCTGTCGTGATCTTCCAGCCGGCCGAGGAGGGCGGCGCCGGCGGCGCGGCCATGGTCAAGGACGGCCTGATGGAGCGCTTCGGCATCGAGCAGGTCTACGGCATGCACAACGGCCCGGGCATTCCGATCGGCTCGTTCGCGATCCGGCCGGGCCCGATAATGGCGGCGACCGACGAGGTCGACATCATGATCGAGGGCCTCGGCGGCCACGCCGCGCGACCGCACAAATGCATCGATTCCGTGCTGGTCGGCGCGCAGGTGATCACCGCGCTGCAGTCGATCGTCGCCCGCAGCGTCGATCCGCTGGAATCGGCCGTGATCTCGATCTGCGAATTCCACGCCGGCAATGCCCGCAACGTCATTCCGCAGACTGCGACGCTGAGGGGCACCATCCGCACGTTGTCGCCGGAGGTGCGCAAGCTGGTCGAGAAGCGCGTGCACGAAGTGGTGGCGGGCGTGGCGCAGATCACCGGTGCCAGGATCGACCTGCACTACAAGCGCAACTACCCTGTCGTGAACAACCACGCCGCGGAGACCGAGGTGGCGCGGCGCATCGCCAGGAACGTTGCCGGCGAGGCCAATGTGCACGAGATGCCGCCGCTGATGGGTGGCGAGGATTTCGCCTACATGCTGGAAGCGCGGCCCGGCGCGTTCATCTTCTGCGGCAACGGCGACAGCGCCGGCCTGCATCACCCCGCCTACAATTTCAACGACGAGGCGATCGTGTTCGGCACGTCCTATTGGGTCAAGCTGGTCGAGGAGTCGCTCGCGGCGTCTTAACGCCGAACCGAAGCACAAACGAAGAGGGCCCGTGCATCGCACGGGCCCTTTGTCTTTGCGGAATGATCGGCTCAGAAAATCCGCGAGAAGATCACATACAGCGTGGCCGACAGCGCGATCGCGCAGGGCAGCGTCAGCACCCAGGCCATCAGCAGGTTGCGGATGGTCGCCATCTGCAGGCCCGAGCCGTTCGCGGCCATGGTGCCGGCGACGCCGGACGACAGCACGTGGGTGGTCGAGACCGGCAGGCCGAACACGTCGGCGGCGCCGATCGTGGCGGCGGCGACCAGCTCGGCGGAGGCGCCCTGTGCGTAGGTGAGATGGGTCTTGCCGATCTTCTCACCGACGGTGACGACGATGCGCTTCCAGCCGACCATGGTGCCGAGGCCGAGCGCGATGGCGACGGCGACCTTCACCCAGGTCGGGATGAACTTCGTGGCGCTATCGAGGCCGCCCTTGTAGGCGTTCAAGGTCGCGACCTCTTCCTTGTTGAGGTCGTTTTCCTTGTCCTTCATCAGGAAGCGGATCGCTTCCGAGGTCAGGTACATGTCGTTACGGGTGTTGCCGACCACTTCCGCCGGCACCTTGTTGAGCGAGCCGTACTTCGCGACCTGGTCGCCGACATCCTTCACCAGCACCGACAGCGAGGGGTAGGTGCCTTCGCTGATGTGGTGCGAGGTGATGTACTGTGTCACCGCAGGACGGGGATCGCCGATGATCGAGTGACCGGCGCCCTTGGCCGCGATCACCTTGGAGGCGGCCTCCGAGACCTTCTGGAACTGGGCGACCTGGCTCTCCGGCAGCGCGCGGTTGAGCGCGTAAGCCGTCGGCACGGTGCCGATCAGGATCAGCATGATCAGGCCCATGCC
Organism: Bradyrhizobium sp. Unk1; assembly: GCF_059512345.1. Taxonomy (NCBI): domain Bacteria; kingdom Pseudomonadati; phylum Pseudomonadota; class Alphaproteobacteria; order Hyphomicrobiales; family Nitrobacteraceae; genus Bradyrhizobium; species Bradyrhizobium sp. Unk1. The sequence continues at coordinate 49,308 of NZ_JCAMOP010000019.1, read as the reverse complement.
CTTCTGGCCGTCGTTCGAGCCGTGGGCGAAGCTGACGCCGGTGCAGGTCGCGATCAGCAGGCCGCGGATCCACAGCGGCGGCGCCTTGTTGCCTTCGGGCGCGGCGTACAGGGCGGGGTTGCGCACGATGAACTTGAGCAGCAGCAGCAGCACGGCGGCACAGATGAAGCCGAACAGCGGCGACAGCAGGAGCGCGTAGCCGATCTCGGTGGCCTTGCTCCAGTCGACGCCCGAGGTGCCGTCGCGGCCGCGCATCATTGCGTTGGCAATGCCGACGCCGATGATCGAGCCGATCAGCGTGTGCGAGGAGGAGGCGGGCAGGCCGAAATACCAGGTACCGAGGTTCCAGATGATCGCGGCGATCAGCAGTGCGAACACCATGGCGAAGCCGGCGCTCGAGCCGACCTGGAGGATCAGCTCGACCGGCAGCAGCGAGACGATGCCGAAGGCGACTGCGCCGGAGGACAGCAGCACGCCGAGGAAGTTGAAGAAGCCCGACCACATCACCGCGACTTCGGCCGGCAGCGAGTGGGTGTAGATCACGGTCGCCACCGCGTTGGCGGTGTCGTGGAAGCCGTTGACGAACTCGAAGCCGAGCGCGATCAGCAGCGCGACGAACAGGAGGATGTAGGGCAGGAAGGTCGTCACCTTCGTGCCGGTCGCGTTGACGTCGACATAGATGCTGTAGGCAACGAACAGCAGGCCTGCGGCAAGGATGCCGAAGAACAGGATCATCGTTAGCGGGTTAAAACCCTTGTCGAGATTTGGCCTGGAAGCCGGCTGGACAGGCGTCGGATCGCCTACCGCACGGTCGAATGCAATATCTGTCATTTTTGGACGCCCCTTAACTAATTTGAAGGGCTATTGTCCGCGATGGATTTGAAGGCTGGATGACAACTGCGTCGTAAAGTCGCTTTCCCTCCAGTATTTGCCAGTATTTAGGCGGCGCGCGGGGCTTTCTTCTGCAAGCCGGCGGCAATCTTCAGGTCATCGACAAAGCGCTGATATTCCAGCACCTTGGCTTCCGGATCGGGCAGTCGCAGCAGATAGGACGGGTGCACCGTCACCAGCGCCTTGCGTCCGTCGGGCAGGTCTATGAGCCGGCCGCGGGTCTTGCCGATCGGGGTGATCTTGCCGAACACGCTTTGCGCGGCGGTGGCGCCCATCGCCACGATGAGCTCGGGCTGGATTGCCGAAACTTCCCGCTCGTACCATTGCCGGCACGCCCGGATCTCCGGCGTCGCCGGCTTCTGGTGCAGGCGGATCTTTCCGCGCGGCACGAATTTGAAGTGCTTGACCGCGTTGGTGACATAGACCTTGTTGCGGTCGACGCCGGCTTCCGCCAGCGCACGGTCGAGCATCTGGCCGGCCGGGCCGACGAACGGATGGCCGGCCAGGTCTTCCTTGTCGCCGGGCTGCTCGCCGACCAGCATGATGGTCGCGTCTTTCGGGCCCTCGCCGAACACGGTCTGCGTGGCATCCTTGTAGAGCGGGCAGGCGCGGCAATGTGCGGCCTCCTCGCGGAGCGCTTCGAGATCGTCGGCAGCCAGCTTGCGTGGCATCGGAGCCTCCGGCCGCTTCTGGGGCTTGTGCGGATCGGTTGCGGCATTGGCGATCATGGCGCCGGTCATGCGCTCGGCGTCTTCGATCAAGGGCTTAATGATCGACGCCTCGGGCAGGTTCCTCCAGTATTTCTTCGGCATCTCCGTCTGCATTGCCTTCACCTTCAGCCGCGCCGGGTTGAAGATGCTGGCGTAGTAGCGCCGCCAGGTTTCCTCCAGCCGGTCTTCGCCGGGTGCTTCGCTCTTGCTCACGCCCGACGTGAACGAGAGCGCGTGGCCATCCCAATGCGCACACAGATCGGGTGTCAGGATCGACCAGGGCATGTCGGCGAAGCGCTTGGCGAAGAACGGCGCGGCAAGCTCGACGATGTGATGCTCCGGCTCGAACCAGGCGACGTAATGCGCCGCGCGCTCGCGTCCGATCTCGCGGAAGCGCACGAAGGCATGCATCTTGTGCTCGTCGCGATGGACTGCTCTTGCCATGGCGGTGATCTGCGCGACATCGGGATCGGTCGCGACCTCGATGAGATCGTGATTGTCCTTCAAGCGCCAGAGCAGGCGATAGAGGATCGCAAAGCGCTCGCCGTCGCGATGCAGGATCGCGGCCTTGGCGAGCTCGACGAATTTTGCGGACACATTGAAGGTGCCGTCGTTCACCTCAAATATCGGAGACGGCGCGGGTGGCGCGAACAACTCCGCTTCGCCGCCTTGTACGGTCCAGGTGACATCGCTTGGCTGCACATGATGCAGCACGAGCGACCGTGCGGCTTTGCGCCAGCCGTCGAAATCGGTTTCGGTGTCGAGGGTGATGTACTGCATCAGAAGCCAAACCCCAGTTGTGTTGCCTTCGGCTTGAACCGTTCGATCAGCCCGGCGGCATCGAGACGATGCGGGGCGGGCCGGTGATCGCTGAGGACGATGAATGGCAGCGCCTTGTTGCGGGGCACGTGCAGCCGCGCGAGATCGGAGAGGCGGATCGTGGTGGTGCGCCGCGTCGCGATGATGCGTTCGACCGCCTTGGTGCCGAAGCCGGGCACGCGCAGCAGTTCCTCGCGGCTGGCGCGGTTGACGTCGAGCGGGAAGCGGTCGCGATGGCGCAGCGCCCAGGCGAGTTTTGGATCGATGTCGAGCGGCAGCATCGCGCTGTCGTCGACGATCTCGCCGACGTCAAAACCGTAAAAGCGCATCAGCCAGTCGGCTTGGTAGAGCCGGTGCTCGCGCAGCAAGGGCGGTGCACGCAGGGGCAGGGCGCGGCTCGCATCGGGGATCGGGCTGAAGGCGGAGTAGTAGACGCGCCGCAGCCTGTATGAGCCGTAGAGATTGGCGCTGGTGTGCAGGATGGTGTGATCGGAGGCCGCGTCGGCGCCGACGATCATCTGCGTGCTTTGCCCGGCCGGTGCGAAGCGCTGCGGCCTGGCCTTCGTCTTCGCGTTGCGGCCTTCCTCGGCCTCGTCGAGCTTCAGCCGCAGCCGGCCCATGGTGCGGCGGATCGCACGGACGTCTTTCTCCGGCGCGAATTGCTGCAGGCTCGTCTCCTCAGGCATTTCGATGTTGATGGAGAGACGGTCGGCATATTTGCCGGCTTCCGCGATCAGCGCGTCGTCGGCCTCGGGAATGGTCTTGAGATGGATGTAGCCGCGGAAGTGATCCTCCTCGCGCAGTTTGCGCGCGACGCTGACCACCTGCTCCATGGTGTAGTCGGGGCTGCGGATGATGCCGGAGGAGAGAAACAGGCCCTCGATGTAATTGCGCCGGTAGAAGTCGAGCGTGAGCTTGACCACTTCGTCGATGGTGAAGCGGGCCCGCGGCACGTTGGAAGAGGCGCGGTTGACGCAATAAAGGCAGTCGTAGTTGCAGGCGTTGGTCAGGAGCACTTTGAGCAGCGAGATACAGCGTCCGTCCGGCGCGTAGGAATGGCAGATGCCCATGCCCGGCGCGGTCGAGCCCATGCCCTTGCCATCGCTGGAATCCCGCTTCTCGGTGCCGCTGGAGGCGCACGACGCATCGTATTTGGCGGCATCGGCCAGAATCTCCAGCTTGCGTTGTACGTCCATCGTGGGATCCCTTTGATTCAGCTTACGAATCCGGATGAGCACCAATTCGATTGACTCCCCGGCCGCTGTTAGCTTTATATTAGAACATATCATGAACAAATGAGCCAGCCGCAGGTTCTTATTTTTGAGACCCTCGGCAATCACCTCTGAAGGAGCGGCGTATATGAGCGGCGCACGGATGAACGCGCTTGCGACCTTGCGCGGCCAGATCGAGCGCATCGAGACGGCGGAGGTCGTGCATCAGCACGATCGCGTCGCGCTCGGCCACGGCGAGGTCGACAGCGCGCTGAAGGGCGGGCTCGCGCGCGCGGTGATCCACGAGGTGTTTTGCGAAGGCCGGCAGGGAACCGCCGCGACGGGTTTTGTCATGGGGCTTGCGGGGCGTGTCTCGCGGCGCCGGCCGCTGCTGTGGGTGCGGCAGGATTTTTCGGAAATTGAAACCGGCGCACTGTCGATGAGCGGGCTTGCCGAGATCGGTCTCGATCCGCGCCGCGTGGTGATGGTGCGCGCCGCCGATGTCGAGAGCGCGCTGCGGACCTCGGCCGATGCGCTGGCCTGCGACGCGCTTGGCGCCGTCGTGCTCGAGCTCTGGGGTGAGACGCGGCAATTCGATCTCGTGGCGAGCCGCAAGCTGACACTGGCCGCGCAAGGCTCCGGTGTCACCGGCTTGCTGCTGCGGATGGCGGCGCAGCCTTTGCCCTCGACCGCGGAGACACGATGGATGCTGCGCGCGGCGCATTCGCCGCCGGGCCCTGCTTCAATGCCTGCGGCGCCTTTGAGCTCCTGGGGTGCGCCGCGCTTCGATGCCGAGCTCTTGCGCAATCGTCATGGCCCGTGCGGCCGGTGGATCATGGAATGGAAATGTGATGAGTGCCAGTTCAGTGAACCGTCGGCGTATCCTCAGCCTGTGGCTGCCGCGCCTGCCCATCGATCGGATTCAGCGGTTTTTCGGCGCGCTGGGTAAGGCCAATGATCCGAGCATCGTTGTCATCAAGGACAACAATGCGCTGGTGATCCATGCGCTCAATGAAGCCGCCGAGCGCCTCGGCTTGCACATCGGCCAGCCCCTGGCCAATGCACGGGCGATGTGTCCGGACTTGAAAGTGTTCGACGCCGATGTCGTGGCCGATGCGAAGACGCTCAGCGACGTCGCCGACTGGTGCGACCGCTTCACGCCGCTGGTGGCGCTCGATCCGCCGCACGGGCTGTTTCTGGACATCACCGGTTGCGCGCATCTGTTCGGTGGCGAGGCCGCGCTGTTGCAGACGCTGGTCCGCGCGCTCGCCCGTCAGGGTTTTGCCGTCAGCGCGGCGATCGCGGGCACCTCGGTCTGCGCGCGCACGCTGACGCGGCAGGCTTCCGGAACCATCGTCGCCGATGGCGGGGAGGCGGCGGCGATCAGCCGGCTGCCGGTGTCCGCGCTCGGTGCGGGCGAGGCCATCACCACGGGTCTGCGCCGCGCCGGCCTGAAAACCATCGGCGATGTCGCCTCGCGCGAGCCGCATGAGATCACGGCGCGGTTTGGCGCCCGGTTCTCCACGCTGCTCGCGCATGCGCAGGGGCATGGCGATGCCCCGATCAATCCGCGCAAACCGCTGCCGGATTACATCGTGGAGAAGCGCTTTGCCGAACCGATCGCCACCGACACCATGATCGCGATGACGCTGTCGCGGCTGGCCGACACGCTGATCGCGTCCATGGAGAAACAGGGCAAGGGCGCGCGGCGCCTGGAAGCCGCCTTCTTTCGCACCGACGGCGTGGTGCGTGCGATCATGGTCGAGACCGGGCGGCCGGTCACGCAAAGCAAAGTCATCGACCGTCTCTTTCGCGAACGTCTCGATGCGCTCGCCGATCCGCTGGATCCCGGCTTCGGCTTCGACATGGTGCGGCTGTCGGCAAGCCGCACGGAGGTCGTGGTGCAGGAGCAGCGCGATCTCGACGCCCATGTCCACGACAATGACGAGCTCGCCGCGCTGATCGACCGCATCGCCGCGCGCATCGGCGGAAAGCGCGTCGTCGTGCATTTGCCTGAGGATACCCATATCCCCGAATGTGCGGTGCTGGCCGCGCCGGCGCAGCACCATCTCGCCGTGGCCATGCAGGCCGTATGGCCGGCGCGCGCCGAGAGCGAGCCGCCGCTGCGCCCCCTGCGGCTGTTCGACAGACCGGAGCCGATCAAGGTGCCGTTCGCGACCGTGCCCGACGGCCCGCCGCATCAATTCACCTGGCGACGCGCGCTGCATGCGGTGGTGCGGGTGGAAGGGCCCGAGCGCATCGCGATGGAATGGTGGCGGCAGGACGGCAAGCAATTGACGCGGGATTATTTCCGCATCGAGGATGCCGAAGGCCTGCGCTTCTGGATCTTTCGCGACGGTCTTTACGAAGGAGAGGTGTTCGACGACGAAGGCAAACCCATTCCCCCCAACTGGTATGTCCACGGTCTCTTCGCATGAACACGCCTGCTTATGCCGAGATCGGCATCACCACCAACTTCTCCTTCCTGCGCGGCGGCTCGGATCCGCGCGCCTATGTGCATCAGGCGAGCATCCTCGGCATTCCCGTGATCGGCATTGCCGACCACAACACGCTCGCCGGCGTGGTGCGCGCCTACAAGGAGCTCGACAATGACAAGGTGCTGCACAAGCCGAAATTGCTGATCGGCGCGCGCATCGTCTTCATCGACGGCACGCCCGACATTTTTGTCTATCCGCGCGACCGCGCCGCCTATGGCCGGCTGTGCCAGCTCCTCACCAGGGGCAAGCGCGGCGACGACATCACGCGGATCGAGAAGGGCGAATGCCATCTCACTTTTGCCGACCTTCTCGAGTTTTCCGAGGGACAGCTCCTGGTCCTGACGCTGCCGCATCGCTTCGAGCCCGCGCAGGCGCTGGATGTTCTCCCAAAGCTTAAGGACAGCCGCGCCGAGGGCGTGTGGCTGGCGGCGAGCCTGGTCTACCGCGGCGACGACCGCCGCCGCCTGGCGCGGCTCGATGATCTCGCCGCCAAAGCAAACGTGCCGCTGCTCGCGACCAACGAGGTGCTCTATCACGATCCCGGCCGCCGCCCCCTCCAGGACGTGCTCACCTGCATCCGGGAAAAAACCACGATCGAGGCGGTCGGACGGAAGCTGGAAGCCAATGCCGAGCGCTTCCTGAAGACGCCGCGCGAAATGTCGCGGCTGTTTCGCGACTTTCCCGAGGCGATCGCGGAGACCATGCGCTTTGCGGGTAAGATCGATTTCACGCTCGACCAGCTCAAATACCAGTATCCGGACGAGCCGGTGCCGCGAGGCAAGACCGCGCAGGGGCATCTGGAGGATCTGACCTGGGCGGGCGTGCAGACATATTTCGGCGGCAACATCGATGACAAGCTTCGCGCGACCCTGAAGAAAGAGCTCGCGCTGATCGCCGAGCTGAAATACGCGCACTACTTCCTCACCGTGCACGACATCGTGCACTACGCGCGCAGCCAGAACATCCTGTGCCAGGGGCGGGGGTCGGCGGCGAACTCGGCCGTCTGCTACGTGCTCGGCATCACCTCGGTCGACCCGACCAAGGTCGATCTGCTGTTCGAGCGCTTCATCTCCAAGGAGCGGCTGGAGCCGCCTGACATCGACGTCGATTTCGAGCATTCGCGGCGCGAGGAGGTGATGCAATATGTCTATCGCCGCTACGGCCGCCACCGCGCCGCGATCATCGCCACCGTCATCCATTACCGCCCGCGCAGCGCCATTCGCGACGTCGGCAAGGCGCTGGGCCTGACCGAGGACGTCACCGCCGCGCTCGCCGACACCGTGTGGGGAAGCTGGGGCAAGGGTCTCAACGACATGCAGGTCAGGCAGGCCGGGCTCGATCCCAACAATCCCATGATCAACCTCGCGGTCGAGCTGGCGACCGAGCTGATCGAATTCCCGCGCCATCTCTCCCAGCATGTCGGCGGCTATGTGCTCACCCAGGACCGGCTCGACACCTATGTGCCGATCGGCAACGCCGCGATGGACGACCGCACCTTCATCGAATGGGACAAGGACGACGTCGACGCGCTCAACATGATGAAGGTCGACGTGCTCGCGCTGGGCATGCTGACCTGCATCAGGAAATGTTTTGATTTGATCGACCACCACAAGGGCAAGCGCTGGGTGTTGGCGAGCGTTCCGCAGGACGATCCCAAGGTCTACGACATGCTGTGTGACGGGGAGTCGCTAGGCGTATTCCAGGTCGAAAGCCGCGCCCAGATGAATATGCTGCCGCGCCTGAGGCCGCGGACCTTCTACGATCTCGTCATCGAAGTCGCGATCGTGCGCCCCGGGCCGATCCAGGGCGACATGGTGCACCCATATCTGCGACGGCGAAACCGTCTGGAAAAAGTGAGCTATCCGTCTCCGTCGCCGGATCACGGCGACAAGGACGAGCTTTACAATGTGCTGCACAAAACGTTGGGCGTGCCTTTGTTCCAGGAGCAAGCCATGCGCATCGCGATCGAGGCGGCGAAATTCACCTCCGAGGAGGCTAACGGCCTGCGCCGCTCGATGGCGACCTTCCGCAATGTCGGCACCATCGGCCAATACGAGGAGAAGCTGATCGGCAACATGGTCGCGCGCGGCTACGATGCCAACTTCGCCAGAAGCTGCTTTGACCAGATCAAGGGCTTTGGTTCCTACGGTTTTCCGGAGAGCCATGCCGCGAGCTTCGCGCAGCTCGTCTACATCTCGTCATGGCTGAAATATCATCACCCCGATGCATTCTGTTGCGGCCTGCTGAACTCGCAGCCCATGGGCTTTTACGCACCGGCGCAGATCGTCGGCGACGCCCGCAAGAATGGCGTCGAGGTGCGCGACATCGACGTATCCTACAGCTTTGCGCAAAACACGCTGGAGAACACCGACGGCAAATACTGCGCCGTGCGCCTCGGCTTCCGCCAGATCGACGGCTTTCACTGGCTGGATGAAGACGAAGAACGGCTGAAAAGGGATCAGGCGCTGCGCAAGCGAAGCGTGGATGAACCTGAGTCAGGAACGCGCCAGCGGATGGGTTCCCTCCCCCGCAAGGGGGGAGAGAGCCCTGCCACCATCTCTGTGGCTTTGGACCAGATTGAACTCGACTGGGCCGACCGCATCGTTGCCGCCCGCAACCGCCATCCGTTCACCTCGCTCGAAGACTTCGCCCGCGACACCGGGCTGCCCAAGCGTGCGCTGATCCTGCTCGCGGATGCCGACGCCTTCCGCTCGCTCGGCCTCGACCGCCGCGAGGCGCTGTGGCAGGTGCGGCGGCTGCCCGACGACGTGCCGCTGCCGCTGTTCGAAGCCGCGACCGCGCGCGAGCAGCCGGACGAGCATGCAAAACCATTGCCGGAGATGCCGCGGGCCGAGCAGGTGGTCGCGGACTACCAGACCATCCGGCTATCGCTGAAGGGCCATCCGATGGAGTTTTTGCGCGAGATGTTTTCGCGCGAGCGTGTCGTGGCCTGCAGGGACATCAGCCATGAGAACGAGCGGCGCCGCGTCCGCTGTGCCGGCGTGGTGCTGGTCCGGCAGCGGCCAGGTAGCGCCAGCGGCGTCGTGTTCATGACGCTGGAGGACGAGACCGGCATCGCCAATGTCGTGGTGTGGCCCAAGATCATGGAGCAGTACCGCAAGGAGGTAATGGGCGCACGCCTCATCGAGGTCGAGGGCTATATCCAGAGCAGCCCCGAAAAGGTGACGCATCTCATCGCCCAGCGCATGGTCGACCGCTCGCACGATCTGGTCGGTCTCGCCAACGACGCGCTGAGCCGCAAGCATCCGGTGCCGGCAGGCGCCGACCTGATCGAGCCCCTCAACGACGATCCCCGCGCCCACGCGGACATGCCGGCGCAAAAAATCCGCCACCCCCGCAACGTCCGCATCCTGCCGCCGTCGCGGGATTTTCATTGAGGGGTCATGACAACCGCTTGGATCGGCTAATCCCGCCCAACGATCGATACGATTTGAATTAAGTCTCTAAGCAACCTGAAAGCGAGATACCTATACACTTGGTTGTGCCCGATTTGGACATGACGGGGTGATGTTTGCAGCAACTGGAACCGCCGCAACGATCGCGCGGCCTCGCCGTCGCCGTAAAGCCGGATCGAAGACCCTCCCGTGTTGATAGGCTGAGTCTCTGGTTATCCAAGGGCAGCACGATCGACGGGCTTTGGATCGGGACGACCGAAAGCAAGCCTTACCCGGCGTTGCGCCGCGTGAAAGAGGCCCTCCAGCTCATCAAGCGCCACGACACACTCAACTATTCCCGTATCACCCGCAATCTCGACCGCATATGGGTGCACCTGCTCCCCAGCGCCCAGGCGCACTATGACGGGTCATTGAACGCTTGCGCCCTCGATGAACGTTACGTTCTCAACGAGACAACGACGCTTGAGCGGATCGCCTCAACCATCGTCCATGAAGCGACCCATGCACGGTTGGAGGGCTGGGGGATCATCTATGAAGAAAAGAGCCGCTATCGGATCGAATCGACCTGTCTTCGACGCGAGCTCAACTTCCTCACGAAGCTGCCTGACAGCGGACCCATGCAGGAAGAAATTGTTCGTACATTGGAGTGGTGCGAAAGCGACCAGATTTACCTTTCCGACGCGAGCTTTCGGGACCGCGAAGAACAGGGCCAGATTGATACATTGCGCTATTTGAAAGTGCCGGACTGGCTCGTGCAATTTGCAATGTGGGTCATTCGCAGGCGGCGTTCGCGTCTACCCGCACCATGAGTGCCTGAGCCTCCGCGAGGAACGAAGCGACGAAGCGATCCAGACTGTATCTGCGACAATCTGGATTGCTTCGCTGCGCTCGCAATGACGAGCTTGTTGAGCCGGGCCGTGTCACACTCTCGGTGTCATACCCCGCGACCCGGCTACGCCAAGGCTTCGCCGGGGCTGAGGTCCAGGGCCGCCGAAGCTTTAGCGTAGGCGGCAAGCGGGGTATCCAGTACGCTGCGGCCCCTCGGCTCTAGCCGAGCCGTCTCTGGAATACTGGGTCGCCCGGTCAAGCCGGGCGATGACAGAGTGCCCCCTCTAGAAATTCACCCGGTTCGAAATCGCGCCATCCACGACGAGATTGGAGCCGGTGGTGAAGCCCGACACCGGGCTCGCCAGAAACACCGCCGCGCTTGCGATCTCCTGCGGCGTTGCCATGCGGCCCGTCGGATTGCGCTTCATCGCGTCATTGTAGCGCTCCGGCATGTTCTGCTCGATCATGTTCCAGACGCCGCCCTTGAAATAGACCGTGCCCGGCGACACCACGTTGACGCGGATCTTCTTCTTGGCGTATTGCCGCGCCAATCCCTTGGCCATGTGGATCAGCGCCGCCTTGATCGGGCCGTAGGAGCTGGCGAGATCGGCCTGCGCCGCCGAAATCGAGGAGATGATGACGAAGGCGGCGTCGCCGCTCTTTTCGCCGCTGGCCTCGAGGAATGGCCGCGCGGCGTCGAACGCATGCACGGCGCCGAGCACGTCGAGCCGGAAGTTCTGCTCCCAGGACGCCGCATCATGGCCCTGCGCCATCGCGCCGGCATTGGCGAACAGCAGGTCGACACCGCCAAGCTCCTTTGCAGCAGTCTCGATCCAGGATTTCAGCGCCGCGCCGTCGGTGACGTCGACCGGTCCGCCGCTGGCGCGGATCCCGCTTGCCTTGAGTTCAGTGACGGTCGCCGCAACCTGATCCGCGTTGCGCGCGCACACCGCGACATTGGCGCCTTCGCCGGCCAGCGTCGTTGCAATCGCCCGCCCGATGCCGCGTGTGCCGCCGAGGACGATGGCGTTTTTGTTTTTGAGACCGAGATCCATTGTTTGGTTTTCCTTTTTGTTGGTAGCCGGGAGTGTAGCCGTTTCAAACGAGACGCAGAAGCCTCCACGCCGTCATTGCGAGGAGCGAAGCGACGAAGCAATCCAGACTGTCTCCATGGAAAGACTCTGGATTGCTTCGCTGCGCTCGCAATGACGGCTGTGGAATCAGCGCCCCCTCACTCCGGTGCCGCTCCCACCGGCGGGCCGCCGGGCGGGCGGTGCAGGAAGGTCAGCGAGGCGTAGGCGCCGGCCCAGGAGCCGATCGCCGCGAAAGCGACATAGAACGGGTTTTCGGTGTAGCTGATCACGGCGTAGGAGGAGAGCAGGTACCAGACCGCGCTCCAGTTCGCCGCCGGCACGCGCTTGCGCGCGATCACGGCCGAGGTGAACATGACATAGACTGCGTCGGTGGCCGCCGTTGCGATGAACACGGCGCCTGCGGTGAGGGGATCTACGGCGGCCATTGCATTCCTTTCTGCGATCATGACATGGTCGCGAAAACTACAGCATGATCCGAAAAATGCGCAGCGGATTTCCGAAAGGATCATGCTCAAATCTGAAAGGGAGAGAAGCGGTCATGCAAAGCCCCGCCGATATTCTCAAGGATCTCTGGACCTCCATCGGCGGCGACAAGGCCGCGCTCGAACGCGTGCGGCTGACCGGCGAGGAGCCGCAAATTCCGTCCTCGTTTCGCGTCGCCGTCGCCGGACAGACGACGATCGCCGCCGCCGGTCTTGCCGCGGCCGAAATCTGGAGACTGCGCAGCGGTGAGACGCAGGACGTCTCCGTCGACATGCGTCACGCCGTCGCCGAATGCCGTTCGGAGCGCTATTTGCGCCTCGACGACAAGCCGCCGCCGCCGGCCTGGGACGCCATCGCCGGCGTCTACAAAACCGGCGACAACCACTTCGTCCGCTGCCACACCAATTTCCCGCATCATCGCGACGCCGTCTGCAAGGTCCTCGGCTGCGAGCCCGAGCGCGACAAGGTTCAGGCCGCGTTGATGCAATGGAAGGGCGAGGATTTTGAAACTGCGGCCTATGCCGCGGGCGGCGTCGTCGCCCTGATGCGCTCCTACGACGAATGGTCCGCGCTGCCACAGGCGCGCGCGCTCGCCGAACTGCCGCTGGTCTCGATCGAGAAGATCGGCGAGGCCCCGCCCAAGCCATGGCCGCAGGGATTGTCGAACGGCGATCGTCCGCTGTCCGGCCTGCGCGTGCTCGATCTTTCGCGCGTCATCGCAGGCCCCGTTGCCGGCCGCACGCTCGCCGCGCACGGCGCGGATGTGCTGCTCGTCTCGGGGCCGGAGTTGCCGGCAATTCCCTGGCTCACCATCGACACCGGCCGCGGCAAGCTCACCACGTTGGTCGAGCTGAAGAGCGAGGCGGGCAGGGCGCAGCTGCGCGAGCTGGTGAAGGGCGCCGACATCTTCTCGCAAGGCTATCGCCCGCGCGCGCTCGCCGCTCTCGGGTTTGCGCCGGAGGATGCAGCGAGCATCAATCCCGGCATCGTCTATGTCACGCTCTCGGCCTATGGCCATGCCGGCCCCTGGGCGGAGCGGCGCGGTTTCGATTCACTGGTGCAGACCACGACGGGCTTCAACCACGCCGAGGGGCAGGCCGCCGGCATCGACGGTCCCAAGGAATTGCCGGCGCAGATGCTCGATCATGCCACCGGCTATCTGATGGCGTTCGGCGCGATGATGGCCAAGGCACGCCAGGCCCGCGAGGGCGGGAGCTGGCACGTGCGCGTATCGCTGGCGCAGACCGGACGCTGGCTGTGGAATCTCGGCCGGCTCGATGGCGGCCTGGACACCCCGGATCTTACGGGCGAGGCCGTACATGCTGCATTCATCGAGCCCATGCCATCTGGCTTCGGCACGTTGAAGGCGGTGCGCCATTCCGCGCTGCTGTCGACCACGCCGGCGCGATGGAGCCGCCCGGCGATGCCGCTCGGCAGTCATCCGCCACAGTGGCCGGCTCGAAACTGACGTGAAGCTGACGCGATGCAATATTTTAACGCAAACGGAAAGGTGGCTGGCGTTTTTTAGGTTGTTTGAAATCCCAATTCAGCACTATTAGCGCGACCGATAAGGCAGGCGTCTGCCGAGATCGTCGCAGACTTGACCGGGCCCCATGGTAGTTGAAAATACCAAGCGATTGCAGGTGTTTACAAAACAACGGATGATCACATCCGTAGTTTTACTGGCACTCGCCTGCGCCGGTGCCTATGGCTTCATGCGCGTGGGGGCCAAGGAGAAGAGCCACTCCGAGATCTCCAGCCAGTCGCGCAGGAATGCGCAGAATTTCACGCCGACGCCGTCCGAATGGGCGACGCTGACGATCGAGCCGGTCAAGGCCAAGACCTTCCGGGCCGAATATGTCACCGAGGGCAAGGTCGCGGTCGATGAGGATCGCTCGACGCCGGTGTTCTCGCCCTATGCGGGCCGGGTGACCAAGCTGCTCGCCAAGCCGGGCGAGATGCTGAAGCAAGGCCAACCGCTGTTCACAATCGAGGCCGCCGACACCGTGCAGGCCCAGAACGATTTCATCGCGGCGATGACCGCGCAGAACAAGGCGAAGTCTGCGATCGATCTTGCCGACATCCAGTTCAGGCGCGCCAAGGACCTCTATGAGGGCCGCGCCATCCCGCTGAAGGACTATCAGCAGGCCGAAACGACCCAGGTCCAGGCGCAGAACGACGTGCGCTCCTCGGGGACGGCGCTGGAGGCCGCGCGCAACAAGCTGCGCATCCTCGGCTTCACCGACGAGACCATCAAGGCATTCCAGGACAAGGGCGTCATCGATCGGGAGATCACGATCTACTCGCCGATCTCCGGCACCGTCGTGCAGCGCAAGATCGGTCCGGGCCAGTACGTCAATTCCGGCGCCAGCGACCCGGTGTTCGTGATCGGCGACCTCTCCACGGTCTGGCTCACCGCCTTCGTGCGCGAGAGCGATGCGGCCGCGGTGTGCATCGGGCAGGACATCAGCGTCAACGTGATGGCGCTGCCGGGCCACCCCCTGACCGCCAAGATCAACTACGTCGCCGCCGCAATCGATCCCAACACGCGCCGCCTGCTGGTTCGCGCCACCATCGACAACAAGGACGGCCTGCTCAAGCCGGAAATGTTCGCCAACGTCACGATCTATTCGGCCGGCGACCGTGCCGCGCCGGCGGTGCCGAAGCAGGCGCTGATCTACGAGGCCGACAAGGTCCGCATCTGGGTCGCGCGCGAGGACAAGTCGGTCGAGCTGCGCCAGATCAAGACCGGCCTCATCAATGGCAATTTCGTCGAGGTCACCAGCAATCTGAAGCCAGGCGAGCAGGTCGTCACCAAGGGCAGCCTGTTCATCGACCGCGCGGCGTCCGGTAGCTGATTGACGACCCAAGAAAATTGAAGACCTGAATGGATCGTCTCGTCGCCCTTGCCGTCAACCGGCGCTTCCTGATGGTCGGGATGTTCTTCGCCGTGCTGATCGGCGGCCTGATCGCGTTCAACCAGCTCAACATCGAGGCCTATCCCGATCCGACGCCGCCGATGGTCGACATCGTGACGCAGAGCCCGGGCCTGTCGGCGGAAGAGATCGAGCGCTACATCACGATTCCAATCGAGACCCAGGTCGCGGGTCTGAAGAACCTCACGACGATCCGCACCATCTCGCTCTACGGCCTCTCCGACATCAAACTGCAGTTCTCCTTCGCCTACACCTATGACGAGGCGCAGCAGCAGGTCTTGAACCGCCTGGCGCAGCTCGCGCCGCTGCCGGGCAATGTGCAGCCGCAGATCTCGCCGCTCAGCCCGATCGGCGAAATCTTCCGCTACCGCCTCGTCGGTCCGCCGAACTACAGCGTGCTCGATCTCAAGACCATCCAGGACTGGATCCTGCAGCGCCGCTTCCGCGCCGTGCCCGGCGTCATCGACGTCACCGGCTGGGGCGGCAAGAGCAAGACCTACGAGCTCCAGGTCGATTTCAACAAGCTGGTCGCCAACGGCCTGACACTGCCGCAATTGCTCCAGGCGGTCAGCAACTCCAACGTCAATGTCGGCGGCAACACCGTCAATATCGGCCAGCAATCGGCCGTGGTACGCGGCGTCGGCCTGATCCGTTCCATCGACGACCTCGCCAACACCATGGTCTCGCAGACCAACGGCAATCCGGTGCTGGTCAAGGACGTCGCCACCGTTACTGTCGGTCAAAAGCCCCGTCTCGGCATTGCCGGCATCGACGATTCCGACGACATCGTGCAGGGCATCGTCCTGATGCGCCGCGGTGAGCAAAGCTCGCCAACCATCAAGCGCGTCCACCAGCTCGTTCAAACCATCAACAACTCCAGCATCCTGCCGCCCGGCGTGCGCATCGAGCGCATCTACGATCGCGGGGACCTGATCGAACTCACCACCCACACCGTGTTGCACAACATGGTGGTCGGCATCCTGCTCATCGTGCTGTTGCAGTGGATGTTCCTCGGCGATCTCCGCAGCGCGCTGATCGTCGGCGCCACGATTCCGTTCGCGCTGTTCTTCGCCGTGATCATCCTGGTGCTACGCGGGGAATCCGCGAATCTGCTGTCGGTCGGCGCCATCGATTTCGGCCTCATCGTCGACGCCACCGTCATCATGGTGGAAGCGATCTTCCGCCGCCTGACGCAGACGACGCCGGTGTCGGAATCCGAGCAGATGTCGCCCGAGACGCTGTTCGGCATGAAGAGTCACGCCATCCTCAGCGCCGCCGCCGACGTGTCGCGCTCGATCTTCTTTGCCGCTGCGATCATCATCGCGGCCTTCATACCGCTGTTCACGCTGTCCGGCGTCGAGGGCAACATCTTCGGACCCATGGCGCGCACCTATGCCTATGCGCTCGCCGGCGGACTGCTCGCGACCTTCACGGTGACCCCGGCGCTGTCCGCGATCATCCTGCCCGCGCATGTCGAGGAGACCGAGACGAGGGTCATGCGGATCCTGCATCGGATCTACATGCCGGTGCTGAATTGGGCCGTCGCCAACCGCGGTATCATGCTCGGCGGCGCGGTCGGTCTGGTGCTGATGACGGTGGCGCTCAGCCGCCTGCTCGGACTGGAATTCCTGCCCAAGCTCGAAGAGGGCAATCTCTGGATCCGCGCCACGCTGCCGCCGACCATCTCGCTCCAGGAAGGCAACACCTACGTCAACGAGATGCGCAAGCTGATCCGTGCCCGGCCCGAGGTAGAATCCGTGGTGTCGCAGCATGGCCGCCCCGATGACGGCACCGACGCGGCCGGCTTCTTCAACGCCGAGTTCTTCGCCCCCCTCAAGCCCGCGAGCCAATGGCCGGGAACGCACGACAAGGAAGAGTTGACCGCGCAGCTGTTGAAGCAGCTCGACGACCGCTTCCCCGGCGTCGAATTCAACTTCTCGCAATATCTCCAGGACAACGTCTCCGAAGCGGTCTCGGGCGTGAAGGGCGAGAACTCCATCAAGCTGTTCGGCAGCGATCTCCAGGCGCTCACCGACACCGCCAACAAGATCAAGTCGGTGCTGGCGACGGTGCAGGGCGTCACCGACCTTGCGGTGTTCACCTCGCTCGGGCAGCCGACCATTCAGATTGACATCGACCGTGCCAAGGCCGCGCGCTATGGGCTCGCGCCCGGCGACATCAACGCCACCATCAAGGTCGCGATCGGCGGCGATACCGCGGGCGATCTCTACGAGCCGGGCTCCGATCGTCACTTCCCGATCATCGTCCGCCTCGCGCCGGAATATCGCAGGAGCGCGGAGGCGATCCAGAATTTGCGCATCGGCGCGCCCGGCCCCAACGGCACCGTCACGCAGATCCCCCTGAGCGAGGTCGCCACCATCAGCCTCGTCTCCGGCGCCGCCTACATCTATCGCGAGCAGCAGGAACGCTATCTTCCGATCAAGTTCTCGGTGCGCGAGCGCGACCTCGGCAGCGCGATCCGCGAGGCGCAGCAGAAGATCGCCGAGCAGGTGCAGCTGCCGCCCGGCGCGCACATGGACTGGGTCGGCGAGTTCGGCAATCTCCAGGACGCGATTCGCCGGCTGTCGATCGTGGTGCCGATCTCGCTGACGCTGATCGGCGTGCTGCTCTGGTTCAATTTCGGCTCGATGACCGACACGCTGCTCGCCATGAGCGTGATCCCGATGGCGATCTTCGGCGGCGTGCTCGGCCTGTTGATCACCGGCACCGCCTTCAGCGTCTCCGCCGCGATCGGATTCATCGCGCTGTTCGGCATCGCCGTGATGGATGGCATCATCATCCTGTCGCAGTTCAATCAGCTGATCGAAGAAGGCATGGACCGCATGAGCGCGGTGATACGCACCGGCGAGTTGCAGCTCCGTCCGGTGCTGATGACCTGCGTCGTCGCCGGCGTCGGCCTGCTGCCGGCGGCGCTGTCGGAAGGCATCGGCTCGCAGGTGCAGAAGCCGCTCGCCGTCGTCGTCGTCACCGGCATGATGCTCGCGCCGGTCGTGATCCTGGTGACCTTGCCGGTCCTGATTTCCTTCTTCTCCCGCCGCGCGCGCTGATCGCGCGCGGCCGCCGCGCCTCAGAATCCGTAGAGCCGCGCGGGATTGTCGACCAGGATCTTCTTGCGCACCTCCGCATCCGGCGCCCACACCGGAAGCTGGTTGAGCAGCCGGCCGTCGTCGATCCGATAGAGCGGCGCTATGTCGGTGGGCTTGCGTCCCTCGACGCGGCTGGAATCCGGATGCGGCCAGTCGGTGCCCCAGACGATGCGGTCCGGGTTCGCCGCGATCAGCGCGCGGGCATAGGGCACCATGTCCTGATAGTCGGGCGCGAGCTTCGACGAGCGATAGGCCCCTGAGACCTTCACATAGGCCTTGCCGGATTTGACGAGCGCGATCAGGTCGGAAAATCCCGGCTGCTCCAGTCCGAGCGACGCCTCGAGGCCGCCGAAATGGTCGAATACGGCCGGCACGGGCGAAGCCAGCACGAGCTCCTTGATCGCCGAGATCATCGGCAGGGTGGTGTAGAGCTGCACGTGCCAGCCGCGAGCCTTCATGCGCTCGACGGCGGCCGAAAAACGCGCGCGGCCGACATTCGGATCGCTGACGCCGCCGGTGGCGAGATTGATGCGACTGCCGCGAAAACCGTCCGCCTGCATCGCGTCGAGCTGGGCTTCCGTCGTCTCGTCATCGATCACGGCGACCCCGCGGGCTGTCGCGCCGCGCGCCTTCATGCCGAACAAGGTGGAGGAGTTGTCAGTGCCGTAGACACTCGGTGTCACGATCACCACGCGCTCGATATGCAGCGCCTTGTGCAGCGCCGCCATTTCCTCGGGGCTTGCCGGTTCCGGCGTATAAACGCGCCCCGCGAAGAACGGAAACTTTTCGACGTCACCGTGGATGTGAGTGTGGCAGTCGCAGGCATGGGCCGGAACGTCGAAATCGACCGGCGTCGCGGGTTGCGCCGCACGGGCGTGAGCTTTGTTGGTCATGGCTACTCCGGCGGCAAGGGAGGCAAGCAGGACGCTGCGTCGGTTGAGCATGGTTTCTCTCCCTGCTTCGTTATTTTTAAGGTGGGACCGGAACAATATCACATCAGCCGGGTAACCGCTCCGCTTCGCTGCATAGCTGCTCGACAAGATCCGCAAGCGGGCGTGAGCCGTCGATGCGCACGACCGGGCAGGGCAGGCCCGCGAGCCACGCCTCATCTTTTGCGAGACTGCGGCCCTCGCGTTCGCCGGCTTCGTAGCGCGAGGCCCAATCGACAAAAGACTCCGTCTCCTCATGACGCCAGCCGCCCTGTGCGACGGCATCAGCTCCGAAATGCGTAGCCTCGCGGCCACGCAGGCGCTGCAAGCGAAGCTCGCGCGGCGTCGTCACAAAGCCGACAAGGTCGAACAACGGGACGAGTTCGTCGCCCCAGCCGGTGACGGTTCCGCTCAGCACCCAATCGAGACGCGGCAGAAACATTTCGCCCATCAGGCGCAGACGATCTGCGGCAGGGCGCGTCGTCTGGTAGGGCGGGGCGGTCGGCAGCCAGAAATAATCGTCGGTGTCGTGATGCGGCAGCGCAAGCCGGTCGGCGAGCGCGCGACCGATCGTCGTCACGCCGGAGCCCGAAGCTCCCATCAGGTGGATGCGGCGGCTCTTCATCGGCATCAGGCCAGACGATTTGAAGCTACTGCCCCGACGGCGTGCGCAGTCCGTGCCAAGCGTCGCGGACCTGCTGGTAATGCACCTCGGGCAGATAGTCCGGCGTGTTGAGGCTAAGCGTCTTGACGTCGAGATGGCCGACTGCGCTGAGCAGCGTGTAGGAGGCGATCACGCGGTCGCGCAGTGCGCCGATCAGGCGGGCCTTGGCCTGGATCAGATCGGCCTGCGAGTTCAGCACGTCGACCGTCGTGCGCTGCCCGCCGGCGGCTTCGCGCTGCACGCCCTGGAGCGCGACGGTCGCCGCCTTCACCTCGGACTCCGAGGCCGAGACCGCGATCTTGGCGCCCTCGTTGGCGACCCAGGCGCTGGTCGCCGCCGTGCGCGCCTGGTTCCGCACCTGGTCGAGCACCAGCCGGCTCTGCGCCGTGACTTCCTTGGCCTGCCGGGTTTGCGAGGCGGCCGTGCCGCCGTCGTAGATCGGCGCGGTAACGTTGGCGACGATCGAGGCCTGGTCGGTGGCGAAGGTGCCGAGCGTCGGGTCGTTGTCGCGGCTCTTGCTGGCGCTGCCCTGGACGCTGGCGCTCGGCAGCAGCGCGCCCTCGGCGACGCGGATATTTGTCGAGGCGACATCGACGTCGAAGCCTGCCGCCATCACCGCCGGATGCTGGCGGATCGCCATCGTCATCGCGTCCTCGCGGCTCTTCGGCAGATAGCGATCGACCACGTCGGCCGGCTTCAGCTGCGATGGCGGATTGCCGATCACCTGCGCATAGGTCGCCTGGCTGACCGCGAGCGCGACCTCGGCGGCATTGAGATCGGAAAGGCCACGGTTGAGACGGGCTTCGGCCTGCGCGGTATCGGTCGGCGTGACGTCGCCCGCGTTGAGGCGGCGCTGGGTGACCGCGAGGGTCTCGCGGAGGAACGCCACGTTGGAGCGCTGCGCCTCGACCAGCGACTGGTTCGCCAGCACGTTGGTATAGGCGGTGACGGCGTCGAGCAGTACGCCTTGGCCGACATTGCGCAGCGCCTCGCGGCCAGACTGTACCTGCAACTCGGCGGCCCGCACGTTGTTGGCGGTGCGGAAGCCGTTGAACAGGGTCTGCGTCACCGTGACGCCGATGATCCACGGCTTCAGATCGGCGGTCTGGATGGTGTTGTTGGGCAAAAGGTTGCGAACCGATTGCAGGCCGGCGCTGAGGCTCGCCACGATCTGCGGTCGGTAGCCGGCGAGCGCCTGCGGCACGTTTTCGTCGGTGGCGCGCTGCCGCGAACGCTCGGCATTGAGCTGCGGATTGGTCTGATAGGCCTTTGCGAGCGCCTCGGGCAAAGCTTCAGCCCATGCAGCCGAGGGCAGGGCGCAACAGAGCGCCAGCGCGGTCCATGTCGCAAGCACGGGACCCACGCCCGATCGATGTCGCGTCATCACGCGACCAGCTCTGGCGGCACGCCCAATCATGTAATCCCGCTAAACCCCGGCTGTCCGCCCCCGCCGACGGTGGCCTCTTAACTGTTTAACCAGCCGGGGTCCCGCAGGCAAACTGCCGCGGGGGAAACCCCCATCTATTCCGTGCTTGTTGCAGGTGCGTCACAGGGCTTCCGCGGGAGAGCGGCGAAGCCTTACACCAGCCTGACCGCTCGCGGGTCTTACCGGTTCTTGTTCACCGGCTTGCGCTTCTCGATGAACGCCGCCATGCCCTCGGAGCGGTCCTCCAGCGCGAAGGTCGCGTGAAACAGGTTGCGCTCGACGCTCATGCCCTCGGCGAGCGTGGTCTCGAAGGCGCGGTTGACCGCTTCCTTGGCCATGGCGACGGCGGGCCGCGACATCGATGCGATCTTGTCGGCGGCGGCCAAGACTTCGTCCATGAGCTTGTCGGCGGGCACGATGCGGCTGACGAGGCCTGAGCGCTCCGCTTCCGCCGCATCCATCATGCGGCCGGTGAGGCAGAGGTCCATCGCCTTCGACTTGCCGATCGCGCGGGTCAGGCGCTGGGTGCCGCCGATGCCTGGAATGGTGCCGAGCGTGATTTCGGGCTGGCCGAATTTAGCGGTGTCGGCGGCGATGATGAAGTCGCACATCATGGCGAGCTCGCAACCGCCGCCGAGCGCATAGCCCGCGACCGCAGCGATGGTCGGCTTGCGGCAGCGCGCGACGCGGTCGCCGCCGATCGCGGCGAAATCCTCGGAGAACATGTCGATGAAGCCTTTCGGCTGCATCTCCTTGATGTCGGCGCCGGCGGCAAAGGCCTTCTCGCTGCCGGTCACGACGATGCAGCCGATGGCGTCATCGGCCTCGAGATCGTCGACGGCCGCGGCGATCTCGCGGAAGACGCCGAAGGAGAGCGCATTGAGCATTTTCGGCCGGTTCAGCTTGATGATGCCGACCGCGCCTTTGCTCTCGACGATGATGTGTTCGAACGTGCTCATGCTCCACCCACGCGTTTGATTGGGCGGGCAATGTGCCCGCTGGCGCGGTGGGCTTCAAGGGCCGAAAAGCTGTCGGAACGGGGCCGTCCGGAACGCGCGGCGAGACGCGCGTTCCGGGCGAGGTCCCTCAGGCCAAGATCACCCGAGAATCAGGCGAAGAACATGCGCGCGGCAGAGGCCAGCGTCAGCAGCGTGCCGACGCCGATGAAGATCTTGCCGATCAGCGAGCTCTGGTCCCAGGCCGAGCTGTGGCTGCTCGCCATCACCGGCGCCGGCCGCGCGTCGGTTGCGGCGATCACCGCCTTCTGTGCCGGCGGGTCCTGTTGCAGCGCGCGATCGATGTCGTTGAGCTGATCGGGCGCCACCACCTGAGCCTCGTCATTCGGCGCGGTGGTATTATCGGCTGCAGCCTGGACATTGTCATTGGCGCGGCCGGTCATCGCGGAGGCCGCGGCAGCCATCGGCGTATCGGCTGCGGCGATCTGCGCGTTGGCGTTGGCGACGGCCGGCGGCATCTGGCTCAAGGCTGGCACGTCGTTTTGGGCCTTCGTTGCGTCGTCCTTCTTGTCGGCCTTGTCGTCGGATTTCTGCGCCGTCTTGCCGCTGTCGCGGTGGCGCGATGCATGGCGCCGCTGCTTGCTCGGCTTGACTGCCTCGTCCTGGTTGCTCGCGCTGTCCGATTTGCTGCTTGTGGCTGAACTCGGTGCCGCCTGTGCAGCGGCTCCGACCAGCACGAAAAGGCCGGCAAGGAGAATCAGTGCGGCGCGCCCGCTGGCTTTCATCATGTTGACGATCTCCCCAATTCCCCTGTCCCGGGACCGAACAGAGCCCCTGGGGCGTGACCACAGCGGGGCAAAAAATGGGATTCTTCGTGCCACACTAGGCAAAAGCGGGGCAAACCGCCGCCGCGCAACCGGCCGCGGGATGCGGACGGGACCGATCGGTGTTATGAGCCGTCGCGGGTTTTTACGGTCGCTTCGCGTGGCGATGCGCGGCGCAGATCACGAAGTCGTGATCTTGCTGGTGCCGGCGTAACAAACTGAAAGAGCTGCCGAATTGCATGGTGAGGGCGCGTGCGCGGACGTGAGGACGAGTGGACCGGCCTGATGCGGTCGGCCATGGCAGGCGATGATGCGGCGTATCATCGCCTGTTGAAGGCGGTCACGCCTGTGCTGCGCGCTGCCGCGAGGCGGGGTCTGGCGCGGGCCGGGCAGCCTCCCGACCAGGCCGAGGATATCGTGCAGGAGATTTTGTTGGCGGTCCATCTGAAGCGGCACACCTGGGACAGCGAAGCCCCCTTCGCCCCGTGGCTGTTTGCGATCGCGCGCAACAAGCTGATCGATGCGCTCCGGCGGCGGGGCAGGCGGGTCTTCGTCAACATCGACGATTTCGCCGAGACGCTGCCGGGCGAGACGCCGCAGGAGACGGCCTCGGCGGCCGAGGTCGCAACGCAGCTCGACACGCTGCCGCAGCGCCAGCGCGACGTGCTGCAGTCGATCGCCGTCGACAGCGCTTCGATCAAGGACACGGCGTCAAAGTTTTCGATGAGCGAAGGTGCGGTGCGGGTCGCGCTGCATCGCGGACTTGCGGCGCTGACTGCCAAACTGCGGGACCACTAGTCATGGATACCGATCAACTCATTCGTTCGCTCGCGGCCGACAACGCCCATCGCGCGCCGCGCGTCGGCGCCGTGCTGACGATGGCGCTGCTGGTGGCGGCACCGTTCTCGATCCTGATCTTCGCCAGCTTCCTTGGCGTGCGGCCCGACGTGATGACCGCCATGCACAATCCGTTCTTCGACACGAAGTTCGCGGTCACGCTGTCGCTTGCGATTCCCGCGATCATCGTCAGCCTGCATCTGTCGCGGCCCGAAGCCTTGATGCGCGGCTGGGGATGGCTGCTGCTGCTTCCCGTCGGCCTGCTTGCGGTTGCGATCGGCAGCGAGACCATGATGGCCCCGGCGATGCCGATGACGATGCGGCTGGTGGGCAAGAACTCCCGGGTGTGCATGCTCGCGATCCCGGCGATGTCGCTGCCGCTGCTTGCGGGCGCGCTGTTCGGCCTGCGCCACGGCGCGCCGTCGCATCCTGCACTCGCCGGCGCGCTCGCGGGCCTGCTGTCGGCCGGCCTTGCCGCAACGCTCTACGCCTCGCATTGCACCGACGACTCGCCGCTGTTCGTCGCGACCTGGTACACGATCGCGACGGCACTCGTGACCGCGATCGGCGCCTACGCAGGTTCGAAAGTTTTGCGCTACTAGTGCGCCGGCTTCACGCCGCCGGCGTCGTGCCCTGCTGCATGCGGTGGAAGCGCAGCACCTGCTGCGCGGTCGATGAGCGGAGGGCCTCGTAGGCATCGCGCAGCGTCAGCATGTCGGTCTTCGAGTCGCCTGAGAGCTTTTCGCGCATGGCGATGATCGCGCGGACGCTCGACCATTGCATGCCCGCGACCTTGGCGAGGATCATCACGCCCTCGTTGCGGCTCTCGATCATCATGTTCTCGGCGGTCTCGACCGCCACGCCCGCGAGCGCCGCGAGTCCTGCATTGGTCTCGTCGAACTTGCCCTGCTCGGCGAAGCTGGTGACCTGGAACTCGTTGAGACGACCGTCCTCGTGCAGCGATCTCACCAGTGCGCGCGCCATTTCGGTCTGCCTGGTCATGGCGGCGGCGCGGACCCGCTGGGTCGCTTCCTGGACCACGCTGGACACTTCGTCCGCGAGCTCCGGATGCGCGGCCTCGAGCTTCCTGCGCACGCTCAGGGACGCCTTGGCGACCAGCTTCAAGTAGTGATGGCGCGGCAGGTCGGGCCGCAGGCCGATGCAGGCGGCGAGGTCATCGTCGCGTTCGGCGCGCGTGACGAGGTCGCTGAGACTTCCCTCGGAGAGCTGCGCGCCCGGATTGCTGACGGTCGATTGCACGACGTCTTCGTTGCCGCGCGCCACCAGCACGTCGGTCAGCGCTGCCGACAGCACCCGCCGCAGCGAGATCGCCTTGAGATGTGCCTGGCTCCTGGTGCGCGCGATCTCGATCAGGGTCGCCTCGTCCAGCCGTTCCGATTTCGTGAGCACGGGTCCGGAGACCTCGATCACCTCGTCGAGCGCAAGCGTGCGGATGATCTTGGGCGGCGCGGCCGCGATCGGCGCGAGACGGTTGGCGAGCAGCGCTCTCGCCGAGGCCTCGATCTGCTCGATCAGGCACTGGAACACGTCGTCGAACACCCTGACGTGCTCGTCGGAATAATCCACCGCATTGTTGATGAACAGATCGGTGACGCGGCGCAGGGCCTCGACCCGGCGCGCGACGGTGCCGTGCGAGAGCGCGGCCTGCAATTCCTCAAGCAGGTTCTCGGATGGTTTTTCGGATTTCGATCTCATGGCCCTGTCCTGGAGCGTTCGGTCCGGCTGCGGCTTCTGCGCAGCCAGGAAAAAATGGATTAGTCAGCTCGTTGCAATACGATTGCGCCCTTGCGCCTTGGCGGAATAAAGCGCGCTGTCGGCGCGTGCGAGAAACGTGTCGGCAGTATCAACGTCGCGCAGCGTCACGACGCCCGCGGAAATCGTCACCCGCATGCCGGGCGAAAATGCGCTCCAGTCGAGATCGGCGACGATGCCGCGCAGCCGCTCGAGCATGCGCCCCGCCGCGCCGCCGTCGGTGCCCGGCAGCAGCAGCAGGAATTCCTCGCCGCCATAGCGGCCGAAAAAGTCGGCCGGGCGGATATTGGCAAAAATGGTGATGGCGAAGGTGCGCAGCACCTCGTCGCCGACGGGGTGGCCGTGGGCGTCGTTGATGCGCTTGAACCAGTCGAGGTCGATCAGCGCGATGGCGCAAGGTGCGGACGCCAGCTGCGACTTTTCGACCTCTGCATCGAGCAGCCGCATGATGCAGCGGCGATTGTAGGAGCCGGTCAGCTCGTCGAGCTCGGCGAGCTCCTCGATGCGCTGATAGGCGGCCTTCAGCTCGATGCTGCGCCGGTACAGGACCTTTCGCAGCGTGGCGCCGAACAGGCCGAGGAAGGCGCAC
Organism: Bradyrhizobium sp. Unk1; assembly: GCF_059512345.1. Lineage (NCBI taxonomy): Bacteria > Pseudomonadati > Pseudomonadota > Alphaproteobacteria > Hyphomicrobiales > Nitrobacteraceae > Bradyrhizobium > Bradyrhizobium sp. Unk1. Next base: position 23,317 of record NZ_JCAMOP010000019.1, on the reverse strand, counting down.
TGGCCGATCACCAGGACGAAGCACAGCATCGAGGCGGTCCGCTGGAGCCTCGTGGCGACTGGCATGCCGATCGGCAGGTCGGAGGCGAGGAAGACGGCCGCGAGGCAGGTCGTCGCGATCGCCCAGGTGAACATCGCCTGCGCCGAGGTCATGCGCAGCGTGCCGAAGGCGAAGATCAGGAACAGCACGCTGATGAAGGCGATGCCGAGGGTCGGCACCGACACCAGGAAGATGAACTGCAGCGCCATGTGCGCCGAGATCTGGAAGACGGTGAGATAGTGGTCGCTGTGCCTGTCGCCGACGCCGGCTTCCGACATCACGACGAAGATGCCGATGATCATCAGGCCGCCGACCCAGAACAGCGACGGAACGTTCATCCGGACGACGCCGTCATGGGCATAGATCAGCAGCACGAAGGCGCCGAGCGAGTAGCTTGCGACCTGGCCGACATACATCTGCCGGCGTTGCCGGACCCGGCGCGCTCGCACCTCGGGCGCAGCCGCGTCGGGCATGAGAACGAGATCCGCGACCTGAGCGGCATTCCTCTCCGGTAAGGTCGTCGCGGCCGTGCTCATTGTCCCGCCAAGGGTGGATGTCAGCTCAAAAATCTACGCGGCAAGCCTTTAGGTTTGGTATCCTTCGCAATCGAATCCAAACGGTGCAGCGCGCAACAGGGTGACAGCGGCCGGCGGGGAAATTTGCCGGCGATTAGGCATCGTTGGCGACGGGGTCGAGCCAAAGCAGGGCTTGGTGAGACATACGTCGTGCAGGGCTGCTATGGTTCCATCACGTCGGGCCGTCCGCGCCGGACGGCATTGCGCAGGGAATGCATCATTACTATGTTACCGTTATCGAGCGAGCCGGCCAACCGCCACGGGTGGCAAAAGGAAAATTCGCGTATGTGGGGTAGATCACACAGACCCCCGTGTGACTGCGGTACGCTGAAGAATTTCGCCCCGCCCGTCGAACCGTCCGCCGCGCCGACCCGACCAACTTTGCGAGACGGGCATTGAGCGTGACACAGGCGGCTTCGGACGAGGTCCTGATCGCCAGGATCGCTCAAGGTGACCGGCTCGCCATGCAGGTGCTGTACGGGCGGCACCATGTCAGGGTCTACAGGTTCGGGCTGAGGCTCGTGCGGGATGAGCAGGCGGCGGAGGACCTCATCAGCGAGGTGTTTCTCGACGTCTGGCGTCAAGCCGGCAAGTTCGAGGGGCGATCCGCCGTCTCCACCTGGCTGCTGGCAATCACCCGATTCAAGGCCCTGTCTGCGCTCCGGCGCAGGAAGGACGTTGGGTTGGACGACGAAGCTGCCAACGCGATCGAGGATTCGTCTGACGATCCGGAAATCGCGGTGCAGAAGAAGGATACCAGTGAAGCGTTGCGCGAGTGTCTGACGGGCCTCTCGCCGGACCATCGGGAAATCGTCGATCTCGTCTACTACCACGAGAAATCCGTGGAAGAAGTGGCCGAAATCGTCGGTATTCCGGAGAACACTGTGAAGACGCGCTTGTTTTATGCGCGCAAGAAACTGGCCGAACTGCTGAAGGCAGCCGGCGTTGAGCGAGGCTGGCCATGATGGCATTGAGCAAGAAGATGCTGGAGCAAGAGCCCAGTGAAATTGAACTGCTGCTGCCCTGGCACGCCGCCGGCACGCTGAACGCGCGTGACGCTCGCCGCGTCGAGGAAGCGCTGGCGGGTGATCCGGCGCTTGCAAAGCAATATGCCGCGATCCGCGGCGAGTACGAAGAGACCATCCATCTGAACGAGAGCTTAGGGGCTCCGTCGGCGCGGGCGATGCAGAAGCTGTTCGCCGCGATCGACGCCGAGCCTGCGCGGCCGGTCGGTTCGCTGCCGCTCTCGGCGCGCATCGCGACCTTCTTCTCGAGCCTGTCGCCGCGTACGCTGGCCTGGTCGGCGAGCCTGGGTGCCATCGCGCTGCTGCTCCAGGCCGGCATCATCGGCGCCGTGCTGATGAAGACCCAGCCCGCGACCTTCGAGACCGCTTCGCTGTCGGTCGGCGCGCCGATCACGCGCGAGCTTGGAGCTGCACCTGCGCGCGCGCTGGTGCGCTTCACGCCCGAGGCGCGCGTCGCCGACATCACCGCGCTGCTCGACAGTTACCAGGCTTCAATTATCGGTGATGCCAAGGGCGGCATGTTCCGTCTCCAGTTCGACAAGGCGATGAGCCGGGACGAGCTCGCCTCGCTGCTCGGCAGGATGTCGCGCGAGAAGTTCGTCAACCTCGCCGTCGCGGCGCCGTAAGGCGCCGCTGCACCGATGACGCGCAAGTCCGAGAGTAAGTCGCGAGCCGGGGCCTACGTTTCATCGGTCGGAGCTGCACTCCTGCTCGCCGGCCTCGGCGTCGAGGTTGCGCAGGCGCAGGCGATCATGCGCACGCCGACGATCAGCGTCCCCACGCGCACCCCGACCATCTCTCCCAGCATCGCCGCGCGCGTCAGCCCCGGTGTTGGCGCGCGGGCTGTCGGCGTCGGCCCCGGCCCGCGTTCTATCCCTGCTATCCCGCGTACCACCACCACGGCGCGGATGCGACCGACCCCGGTGCTGCCCTATGCGCGCTATTCGCCGAACCTGTACCCCGCCTGCACGGCCCCCTATCGCGACGCCGACGGCGAATGCCTGGCGCAGCCGGGCGCAGGTGGCGATGGCACAGGCAAATCGGGCAAGAAGAGCGCCGGCAAGGGGCGGGGTAACAGCACGCCGGCCGCCGTCGACTTGCGTAGCTTCGCCAACGAATTCGTGGCCGAGATCGACGGCGCCCTGTCGGCGACCGAAGCCGACGAGCTTGCGCGCCGCCACGGCTTGACGCGTGTCTCATCCGAGAATTTCCCGCTGATCGGGGCGACGTTCGGCCTGTTCCGCATCACGGACGGCCGGCCTTCCGAGACGGTGCGGCGTGAGTTCGCCGCCGATGGCAGCGTGCGTTCGGTCCAGCCGAACTTCCGCTACGTGCTCCAGGATCAGAAATCGTCGGTGCCGACCGAGGGTGATCCCGCGCAATATGCGCTGGCCAGGCTTCGCCTGCCGCAGGCGCATACACTGGCACACGGTGCCAACGTGACGGTTGCCGTGATCGACTCCGGCATCGACGCCCAACATCCCGAGCTCGCCCATTCCATCGCCGACAACTTTGATGCGCTCGGCAGCGCCGAGGGCCCGCATGTCCATGGCACCGGCATTGCCGGCGCCATCGTGGCTCATGCCAGGCTGATGGGCAGCGCGCCCGAGGCGCGCATCATTGCCATCCGCGCCTTTGGCGGCACGACGGGCGGCGCCCAGAGCTCGTCCTACATCGTCTTGCGCTCGCTGAATTACGCCGCCGAGCACGGCGCGCAGATCATCAATATGAGCTTTGCCGGTCCGAAGGACGCCGCGATCGAGCGCGCCATCGCGGCGACCGCCGCCCGCGGGCTGGTGCTGATCGCGGCCGCCGGCAATGCCGGCGCGAAATCGCCGCCGCTTTATCCTGCCGCCAATCCCAACGTGATCGCGGTCAGCGCGACCGATCAGCAGGACAAGCTGTTCTCGGCGTCCAACCGCGGCAATTACATCGCGCTGGCGGCGCCCGGCGTCGACATCTTCCTGCCCGCGCCCGACGGCAAGTACCAGATGACCTCGGGGACCTCGTTCTCGGCCGCCTATGTCTCGGGCGTCGCCGCGCTGCTGCTCGAGCGCAATTACACGCTCAAGCCGGAGGCGCTGCGCATGACGCTGGCGAAGACCGCGCGCGACCTCGGTTCACCCGGCCGTGATGATCTCTTCGGCGACGGTGAGGCCGACGCGTTTGCCGCAGTCATGGCCGTTCCCGCCGACAGCGCGACGCCTGTCGCGGCTGCGTCCGGTACAACAAAACGTGAAGATGCCGAGAAGCGTCGCGACGAGCCTGGCATCCGCGCGATCGAACAACCCTCGCTGTCGAGCGCAGAGGATAAATCCACGATTTCTCAGGCGGATAGGCCGGCGACGCGATAGCGGCTGCGACAACTTTGCGCGCGGTGCGAAGGCCAAGAAATCGAACGCCGCATTGAACGTTCAGCCGGCTGCCACGACCAAATTATGTGGGAGCGGTCATCCCTCCCCATAAGTCATATCAGGCGCGAGCGCCCATCCACCCCAAGCGCCCATATGGCTCGACCCGTCCGGTTGTCCCCCCGGACGGGTCTTTTCTTTTCAGGGGCTGATTTCTTGAACCGCTCGGCGCGATCAGCTTCCGGTTGAGCGAACGTGGCGGCGCCCATTGTCGGCGCCCGGGAGTCGCCCCGCAGGCCGGTTATGCTTGTGCGAAGCTTGACTCGAAAACACAGCAATTCTCCGCACGACTACCGTTATTGACGACGACCGGCGTGTCGTTGCTGGACAAGTCAAAACTTTTCCACAAAATATTCATGTCACGTCTAAATTGATTCGTGTGCGTTGCGTCGCGTCCGTATTTTTCACCTGACGGGCTGGTTTATGACACATCGCCAAGAGGCTGTTCGCGACGTGGCGCGTGGCCGCGACATTGCGGCACGCTGGTGCACTCTCGCCGAGCAGCGGCTGGAACATCTCTCCGAAATGTTCGAGACCGGACGCTGGCGCCGCTACCACTCCGAGATCGCATTCCTCGAAAACATCCAGGAAGCCAAGCGCGCCGTTCAGACCTGGCGCGCGCTCGCGACCGGTGCCGACGTGGCTGCGGCGGCCGCGAGTGTCTCGCCCGTATTCGGCTGGTCGCCGGCGACCATGCCCCGCGTGTTTCCGCGCGAGCAACAGGCGCAGACCGTGCAGCCGAAGGCCGTCCACATCGCCGCGGAGACCGCCGTTCCGGTCAGGCTCGCGCCCAAGCCGGAGGTCCTTGCCGAAATCCCCGAAGCCCCGCTCGTGCCGCGAGCGACGCCGGCTGCGGCGGCATTGTTCACTGCGCCTGCCGCTGTCGCTCCGCTCAAGGCTCCCGCTGCGCGGGCGCCGGTCGCCGCGCCCGCTGTGAGGTCGCCGGTCGCCCCGCCTGCCGCAATGGCGGCGTTCACCGCACCTGCCGTGAAGGCGCCGCAGGCCACGCCTGCTGCAATGGCAACGCTCCTGCCGCAGTTCGCCCCGCCCGCCGCCGAAATCGTCGCCGCTCCCGAGCGCGTCGTCGAATTCACCTTCAGCCTCGACGGCCTGCAAGCGAAGTACCCGCTGCTGAGGAACGCGTTTTAAGGGCGAATGTTCAAGAGGACCACCGCGTCCTCCCGATCCCCGTCATCCTGAGGTGCGAGGCATGGGACGCTGCGCGTCCCATGGGGAGCCTCGAAGGATGCACGGCCGCTCTGGCGTCGCACACCTACCGCCGCACCGCATTGCCGCCGACCACCAGCTGCGCGAAGCGCTGTGCGCCGTCCGCCGACAGATCCGACGTCACCGCACGGGCATGATCGAGCCCAACCACGGCGCCGCGCGGGGTTTCCGAGATCATGTTGTTGTTGACGAGCGCGGTGCCTGCGCCGGACACCACGGAGACGCCGACGCCGGCCAGCGCCTTGCGGATCACGTTGCCCGTGATCGCGACGTCGCGCAGATATTTGCCCCAGCCGGCGACGATGCCATAGGACGGCGCGTTCTCGATCACATTGCCAGTCACGGAGCTGTCAGCCTCGACGTAGATGCCGACACCGGCATCGTCGTCGGGGGCGGTGCCGATCGGCCGCTTCGGGATCAGATTGCGGATGATGTTGCCCTGGACCACCGCGATGCGGCCGCCTTCGTTGAAATTGCAGACGGAGACGCCGACGGCGGCACCATCGACCGTGTTGTTGGCGATCACCGCGGCCTCGAACGCGAACTCCGAATAGAGCGCGACCTCGCGCACGTCGCTGACGCTGTTGCCTGATATGTGGATGTTCGAGGCCGAATTGCCGCGCACCGCCGAGTAATCGCAGTTCCTGATGCGATTGCCGCGCACGATCACGTTGCCGGCGCGAAACGCGTTGATGGCGTTGCCGTACTGGCCCGAGCCGCCGGGACCGGCCTTGATGTCCTCGATGCGGTTATCAGTGACCAGCGTGCCGTCATCGCCGATCGTGGTGCGCAGGATCTCGATGCCGTTGTCGTTGGTGCCGATGATGGTGTTGCGCGAGACGCTGAGGCCCCTGGCGTCGAATGAGACGACCGCCGTCACCGCAATGCTGGTAAAGATGTTGCCGGAGATGTCGCCCGTGACCTGCTCGAGCCAGATGCCGCTGCCGCCGGAGCCGGTGATCTCGCAATCGGTGATGCGGACGTCACGCCCGCCGAGGACATGGATCAGTCCGCGCCGCGTCGGAAGCGGAATGCCACCGCCATCGAAGCTGATGCCGGTCAGGCCGATCGAGTCCGACCGGTCACTCTGGATTGCCGCGGCTCCGCCGGTGAAGACGAATTTTGTCGCGCCGCGCACGCCGATCAGCTGGGCACCATTCGGCAATCGCAGCAATCCGCTCCGATAGATGCCGGGTGGCAGCGCCAGCGGCATCTGTGCCCGTGCAGCTTCGTCGATGGCGCGCTGGAGCACGCGGGTCTGGTCCTCGCTGCTGCCGGGCCGCACGCCGAATTGCGTGGCATCACGGCCGAGCAGGGATGTCAGCGGCGCCGCGCGCGCGGCGTCGGCCGGCACGGCGAGTGCGCCCGCGATGCCTGCGGTCGAAGCTCCGATGAGACGACGGCGGTTGAGGTCCATGACGCATCCTTCGGCGGACGCGGGAGGTCCGCGACCGACTAGGTAGCGCAGGGTGGCCGACGGCGCGGGGATTGTTCGCGGTAGGGTTAAATGTTTACCGCGGAGGCGGTGCCGTAGGGTGGGCAAAGCGCAAGCGTGCCCAACAAAGCCTATTCGAGGCGAAGTCGTGGGCACGGCGCAAGGGCGCCTTTGCCCACCCTACGAGACCTGCGGGTTCCGCCGCTTCCTCGCGAGCCCCACTATCTCCATCAGCATGGCCTCGCCGGCGTCCACCAGTTCTTCCAGCGTGATCCGCGGCGAACCCATGCGCCGAACAGCGCCGCTACGCGCGAGCAGGGGAATGTGGATGAACGCGGCAAGCTGCGGTCCGCCCGCCCTGACATTCTCGATCGCGCGCCAGCTGAGATAATTGCAGAGATAGGCCCCGGCATCGCGCGAGGCGCGCGCGTCGATGCCGGTGAGGCGCGCGGCGCGCAGCAGTCTTGCCGTATGCGGACCGAACGTCATCGCGTCCGTATGGCCGGCGATGCCGCGCTTGCTGGAGCGGGTGTTGGCGGCATCGGGCCAGAGCATGGTGACGGCATTGCGGGCGCGGGTCTCGATGCGGAGGTAAGGCGTGCGCGCGGCGAGGCCGAACATCAGCAGCGCATCCGGCTTCTCTTTCGCGAGCACATCAGGCAATTGCCGGTCGACCGCGGCGTAGGTGACCGGGAAGATGTGGCTCGCGAGCGCGACATCGTCGAGGGCCGGACGGCGCAATTGCGCCAGCCGCGCGACCAGCGGCTGGGTCGGGTTATAGGGCGCGCCGGGAAACGGTCCGAAGCCGGTGAGGAGAATGCGGAGCTTTTCGCTCATTGCAGCAACTCCAGAATCTGCTCGGCGGCGAGTGCCGGCGTGAGATGGCCTTCAGCCACCTCAGCCTCGATCTTCCTGACTTTCGTACGCACCGACGCCTCGCTGCGCAGCCGCGCCAGCATGCGCTGCTCCAGCATCGACCACATCCATTTCACCTGCTGCTCGCGCCGCCGTGCAGCGAAATCGCCGGATGCATTCATCGCCTTGCGGTGATCCAGAACCTTCTGCCAGAGTTTTGCGATGCCGTCGCCGGTCAGCGCCGAATAGGTCTCGACCGGCGGGTGCCAATGCTCGGACCGGGGGCTGAGGATATGCAGCGCGCCGCGATAGTCGGCGGCGGTGATGTTGGCGCGCTTGAGATTGTCGCCGTCGGCCTTGTTGATCGCGATCATGTCGGCGAGCTCGACCAGGCCCTTCTTGATGCCTTGCAACTCGTCGCCGCCGCCCGGCAGCATCAGCGCGAGGAAGAAATCGGTCATGTCACAGACCGCGGTCTCGGACTGGCCGATGCCGACGGTCTCGACCAGCACGACGTCGAAGCCGGCGGCCTCGCACAACAGCATGGCCTCGCGCGTCTTGGCGGCGACGCCGCCGAGCGTGCCTGACGATGGCGAGGGGCGGATGAAGGCGTCATTGGAGGCCGATAGCCGCGCCATCCGCGTCTTGTCGCCGAGGATCGAGCCGCCGCTGCGCGCCGAGGACGGATCGACCGCGAGCACCGCGACCTTGTTGCCCTGTTCGATCAGGTACGTCCCGAGCACGTCGATGGTGGTGGACTTGCCGACCCCGGGGGAGCCGGTGATGCCGACGCGAACCGCCTTGCCGGTGTCGGGCAGCAGCATCTGCACCAGCTCGCGCGCCAGCGCCTGGTGGTCGCCGCGCCGGCTTTCCACCAGAGTGATGGCCCGGGCGAGGGCCGCGCGACTGCCGGAGCGCAAGTCGCGGGCGAGGGTTTTGATGTCGATGGATTTGCTACCGGTCATGATTGTCTTCGCGTCCAGCCGCTAGCGGCCCGACATGCGAATGTGTCTTTCAGCGCAAGATTTCAAAGGTGGAAGGTGGATTTGAATGATGTCCCAAACGATCTCGGCCTTCGTCATGTGGTAGGCATGACGAAGTAGATTTCCGAAGTCGATCATCTTGCGCCAATCGATCGCCGGCTCGGTTCGTTTTATCTCATCCGGGATGAATCTTGATGCCTCGCAGATGATCTCGAGAAGTCGTTCGATTGCCAGCCGGGCGGTTTTTTCAGAGACGAATTGATCGAATGTGAGGCCCTTCACGACACTTTCGATGTCAGTGATAGCTTCCAGAATATCTCGCAGCCGGTCTTCCACGGTCGGCGGCATTCAGAAGACCTCGACCAGATCATCCGCGATACGCTCGGCCATGCGCGGCTTCAGCAGGTCCCGTATCGATATCTGCGCTCGTAGGCCGACATGGTCCTCGATCAAATGCAGGACTCTAAAGTAGTCGAACCGCGGCGTTTCCTCGCGCGAGGTTGTCTCGACCAGCACGTCGAGGTCGCTGTCTGGCCGAGCGTCGCCGCGCGCGCGGGACCCGAACAGGTAAAGCCGGATGACACCTGCAGCCCTCAGGGCGGGAGCAAGCTCTCGGAGCTTCCCGACAAGCGTCTGGAGCGGAATGTCTGCGACGTCGGTCATGACCGGACACTAGCACAAGGCGACCGTCTGGCCCAGCATGGCGGAGCCGGCTGGACCCGCCCCCGGCGGGGCAGGCGAGGGCTGCCCGCCCCCTATCACCCGGGTGTTGCCGCCGCCGTCTGCACCGGCTTCACCTTGCGCCAGACCCACACCATCACCGGCCACAGCAGCGCGCCGATCGCCATGGCGGCGAGGATGGCGGCGACGGGGCGCTCGAAGAACGGCAGGATGCTGCCGTCCGACTTGATCAGCGAGGTCACGAAAGCCTGCTCGACCATGGTGCCCATGACGATGCCGAGCACCATTGCGGCGACGGGATAGCCGTTGGCCTCCATCACATAGCCGATCACGCCGAAGGCGGCGACGGTGACGACGCCGAACATGTTGTTGCCGATCGCGAACGAGCCGACCGCGCAGCAGAGCATGATGATCGGCATGATGGCGGAGCGCGGCGCCAGCAGGATGTAGGCGGCGATCCGGATCATGGCGATGCCGAGCGGGATCATCAGGATGTTCGCGATGATGAACATCAGATAGATCGCGTACATGCTCGACGCCTTCTCGGTGAACAGCGTCGGGCCGGGATTGAGGCCCTTCATGTAGAGCACGCCGATCGCGATCGCGGCGATGGTGTCACCGGGAATGCCGAACAGCAGCGACGGCACCCAGCCCGAGGCGATGCTGGCGTTGTTGCTGGCGCCGGCCTCGACCAGGCCCTCGACATGGCCGGTGCCGAATTTCTCCGGCTCCCTGGAGAAGCGCTTCGACATCGCGTAGGAGACCCAGGCGGCCATGTCGGCGCCGGCGCCGGGCAGCACGCCGATGATGATGCCGATGATGTTTCCACGCGTCATCTGCCAGTGATACTTCTTGGTCAGCTTCCACTGGCCGGCCATGATGCTTCCGAATTTTCGTCGCGGCAGCGGCGGCGGCTCGGGCGTCAGCATCGCGCGCATCACCTGCGCCACCGCGAACACGCCGACCAGCGCCGGGATCGGCTCGATGCCGCCGAACAAATCGGTGATGCCGAAGGTGAAGCGCGGCACGCCGCCGGGATTCTCGATGCCGATGCAGGACACCAGCAGGCCGAGGAACATGCCCGCGATCGCCTTCACCGGCGAGGAGCGCGCGACCAAGGTGGCGCACATCAGGCCGAGCAGCGCCAGCCAGAAATATTCGAAGGTCGAGAACGACAGCGCGATCTCGGCGAGCGGCGGCGCCAAGATCATCAGCGACAGCACGCCGGCGATGCCGCCGACGGCGGAGAACCAGACGCCGGCTCCCAGCGCCAGCTCGGCCTGGCCCTTGCGTGTCATGGCGTAGGCCTCGTCGGCATAGGCTGCCGAGGCCGGCGTGCCGGGAATGCGCAGCAGCGCGCCGGGAATGTCGCCGGAGAAGATCGCCATCGAGGAGGCCGCGACGATGGTCGCGATCGCCGCGATCGGCGACAGGTAGAAGGTGACGGGGACGAGCAGGGCGGTCGCCATCGTCGCCGACAGGCCCGGCAGCGAGCCGATGACGAGCCCGTACACGGAGGCTGCGAACATCGCGATGATGACCTCCCAGGTGGAGATCAGGGCGAATGCTTCAATCAGGGTCTTCAGCATGGGATCACCAGGGCGTCGGCAGCAGGCCGGCGGGGAGCGGCACGCGCAGCAGCTTGCCGAAGATGAGGTGGATGGCGAAGGGCGACAGCGCTGCGAGCGGCAGCGCCAGCTTCCACTTCGCCCCGAGCGCGGTCGAGGTGACATAGACCATGATCGCCGCGGTGATGATGAAGCCGAGCCGGTCGGCGGCGGCGACGTAGAACAGCAGCAGCGCCGGCGGCAGCAGGGCGCGCAGGCCGTAGAGCTTGCCCTGCGGCAGCGGTGCGGCGGCTTGGCCGTCTTCCAGTGGGATCAGCTCTTCCTCCTCCTCGAAGGAATGGCCGATGCCGAACACGATCGCGAGCCCGCACAGCGCAAGCCCGATACCGATCACGAGCGGAAATACGTTGGGGCCGACCGGCTGCCCCGGCACCGGCGGCAGGATCCAGCCGCCATAGGCTGAAGCCGCGCCGAGCACGACGAGAAACGATCCCGTGACGGAGTCGGGAAGACGCATGAGAGAGGTCCTGTCAGAATTCCGGGAAGTGCGCTCCCTCTCCCCGCATCCGCCTTCGCTGAAGCTTCGGCGGACAAGCGCGAGGAGAGGTGAAACGTCACGCCTTGCTCAGGCCGGCGGCCTTCATCGCCTCGCCCATCTGGGCGTCGCCCTTGTCCATGAAGCTTGCGAACTGACCGGCATCGCCCCACACCGTGCCGAAGCCGCGGTTGCTCATGAAGTCCTTGAACTCGGCGGAGTCGTAGACCTTCTTCAGCGCCGCGGTGAGCTTCGTTGCGATTTCCGGCGGCAGGTTCTTCGGTGCGCCGATGCCGCGCCAGGCGCCGGTCGCGTAGTCGATGCCCATCGCCTCCTTCAGCGTCGGCACATCCTTGAAGATCGGGTTGCGGGCGGGCGCCATGATGGCGAGGCTCCTCGCCTTGCCCGCCTCGATGATGGCGCGCGCTTCCGGCACCGAGCACGTCGTGAGGTCGAGGCCGCCGGCGGCAAGATCCTGCATCGCGGGCGCAGCTCCATTCGACGGTACCCAGGCGACCTGGTTGGCGGGCAGGCCCATCGCCTGCATCCAGCCGACCAGCGCGAGATGCCAGATGCCGCCCTGGCCGGTGCCCGACGCCTTGAACTTGCCGGGGGGCGCCGCCTTGATGGCTTCGGCGAGCTCCTTGACGGTCTTGTAGGGCGAGGAGGAGGAGACCTGGATGCCCGGCGGGTCCTCGTTCATCAGCGCCAGCGGCGTGTAGCTCTTCGGCGTCAGCTCGGTAAGGCCCTGCCAGTGCATCATCGAGATTTCGACGGTGAGCATGCCGATCGTGTAGCCGTCCGGTTGCGCGGTCGCGATCGCGCTATGGCCGACCACGCCTGAACCGCCGGTGCGGTTGACGACGTTGAAGGGCTGGCCGAGATCCTTTTCCAGCAGGGCTGCGACAATGCGCGCAGTCGCGTCGGTGCCGCCACCGGCGCCCCAGGGCACGATCACGGTGACCGGGCGCGCCGGATAGGCCTGTGCGCGTGCTGGTGTGAGACCGAATGCTGCGGATGCGGCAATCGCGGCGGAAGAGGCCGCAAAAGTGCGGCGCGAGATCTTGGACATGAATGCCTCCCAGCGGCGCCCGTGACATCGGGCGCTCTTGTCAATGAAGGCATTCTAGTCGGCTTTGCGGCGCCGCTGCAAGGTAGCGCTACCACAGCGCTGTGAGCAATCTGTCGCTGCTCAAAACATCATCACTGCGGCTCTTCCGCATCGCCCTTCGGCCGCGCGCCGCCGAAGATGCGCATGCCTTCCGCCGTGAGATAGGTCTTCAGCGTTCCCCACGGCACGAAGGCGACATATTCGCCCTCGGCGTAGGGGCCGACCGCGTAAGGCGGATAGTGGTAGGTGAGCCCGGAACTCTTGCCCGCTTCGGTTGAAGGCGCAAGCGTCACCGCGCCGATCTTGAGCAGGCTCGGCTCGACGCTCTTGAACCATTCGTCGGTCGCGGTCTCGCTGGTGTCGCGCTTCTTCTTCTCGGCTCTCAGCGAGGCGATCACGGCTTTCACCATCGCCTTCATGGTCGCGCCGTTGTCGACGGTCTCGGTGAAGAACGGGCGGATCGAGATGCGCTTGTGCTCGGTCTTGTCCCAAAGGATCGTGTTCACGTCCGAATTGGGATGCGCGCCATGGGTGTCCATGTAGTCGTTGCGCAGGACGCTGACATAGCGATCGGCGACAACGGAGCGGATCGCATATTTGCGTTCGAAATCCCAGCCGCCGTCCTTGAAGAACTGCGGATCTTCCTTGCGCGAGGCGGCAGCCTCGGCCGCGTTCTTGTCGAGCCACTTCCTGCCGTCTGAAAGGCAATCCGCCGCCAGCGCCGCATCAGCCTTGATCCTGTCGTCGAGGAAGACGCGGGCGTCGATGCTCTTGGTCTTGACGACGGCGTCGGGCTTGGGGTCCGCGGCGAGGGCGGAGACGACGCACGTTGCGCTAAGCGCCATGGCGACGCTCAAACCGATCATGAACTTCAAGGGGAGTGCTCCTTACGTGAGCGTCAGAATATTTCGAGGATGTGGTCTGCGATCTGCTGCGCAGAGTGGGGGGAGGCGGAGCGCCGGACGGTCGCCTGCGCCTGCAAGCCGGTCGCATCCTCGATGATCTGCTCGACATCGATCAGGTTGAGCAGCGAGAAAGAGGCCTCCGGTTCGACCTCGACCAGGACATCGATGTCGCTGTGCGGGTGATAATCGTCGCCGGCCCGCGTGCCGAGGATGGCGAGCTTCGAGACGCCCTTGGCTTTGATGGCATCAGCGTTCTGGCGTATCGCAGCGATGAGCTCATCACGTGTCATGGAGACAATCCGGCCGGTGATGCGGCCAGCGTATCATCTACTCCGCCGCCTCGCTATGCCCGAGCCGGGCATTCAGCTTGCGGATCAGCTCCTCGGCGGCTTCCGCGATCACCGTGCCCGGCGGGAAGATCGCCTCGGCCCCGGCGGCGTAGAGCGCATCGTAATCCTGCGGCGGCACCACGCCGCCGATGATGATCATGATGTCGTCGCGGCCCTGTTTCTTCAGCGCGGCCTTGAGTTCAGGCACTGCGGTGAGATGGGCGGCGGCGAGCGAGGAAACGCCGAGGATGTGCACGTCGTTCTCGACCGCCTGCCGCGCAGCTTCGTCGGCAGTTGCAAACAGCGGCCCGATGTCGACGTCGAAGCCGATGTCGGCGAAGGCCGAGGCAATCACCTTCTGGCCGCGGTCGTGGCCGTCCTGGCCGATCTTGGCGACCAGGATGCGCGGCCGGCGGCCTTCCGCCTCCTCGAAGGCGTCGATCAGCGCCTGAACCTTCTCGACCTGGTTACCCATGCTGGACGCCTCCCGCTTGTAGACGCCGGTGATGGATTTGATCTCGGCGCGGTGCCGGCCGAACACCTTTTCCATCGCGTCCGAGATTTCGCCGACGGTCGCCTTCGCCCGTGCCGCGTCGATTGCGAGCGCGAGCAGATTGCCGTTGCCTTCGCCGGCCGAGCGCGTCAGCGCGGCAAGCGCCGCGTCGACGTCGGTCTGGTTGCGCTCGGATTTCAGCCGCGTCAGCTTGTCGATCTGGAGGCGGCGGACATTGGTGTTGTCGACCTTGAGGATGTCGATGGGAGCCTCATCCGTCGGCTTGTACTTGTTGACGCCGATCACCGCCTGCTTGCCGGCATCAATGCGGGCCTGGGTTTTGGCCGAGGCCTCCTCGATGCGCAGCTTCGGCACGCCGGCCTCGATGGCCTTGGCCATGCCGCCAAGCTCCTCGACCTCCTGGATGTGGCCCCACGCCTTCGCGGCGAGATCACGCGTCAGCCGCTCGACATAATACGAGCCGCCCCAGGGATCGATGATGCGGGTGGTGCCGCTCTCCTGCTGCAGGAAGAGCTGGGTGTTGCGGGCGATGCGCGCCGAGAAGTCGGTCGGCAGCGCCAAGGCCTCGTCGAGCGCGTTGGTGTGCAGCGACTGGGTGTGGCCTTGCGTCGCCGCCATCGCCTCCACCGTCGTGCGCATCACATTGTTGAACACGTCCTGCGCGGTCAGCGACCAGCCGGAGGTCTGACAATGCGTGCGCAGCGAGAGCGAGCGCGGATCCCTAGGGTTGAAAGGCTTCAAGAGCTTCGCCCAGAGCAGGCGCGCGGCGCGCATCTTGGCGACTTCCATGAAGAAGTTCATGCCGATCGCCCAGAAGAATGACAGGCGCGGCGCGAAGCGGTCGACATCCAGGCCCGCGGCAAGGCCGGCGCGGAGATATTCGACGCCGTCGGCGAGCGTATAGGCGAGCTCGAGATCCTGCGTCGCGCCGGCCTCCTGCATGTGATAGCCGGAGATCGAGATCGAATTGTACTTCGGCATCTTCGTGGAGGTGTAGGCGAAGATGTCCGAGATGATCCGCATCGAGGGCGCGGGCGGATAGATATAGGTGTTGCGCACCATGAACTCTTTCAGAATGTCGTTCTGAATCGTCCCTGAGAGCTTCTCCGGCGGCACACCCTGTTCGCCGGCGGCGGCCACATATAGCGCGAGGATCGGCAGCACCGCGCCGTTCATGGTCATGGACACGCTCATCTGGTCGAGCGGAATGCCTGCGAACAGCGTGCGCATGTCGTAGATGGAATCGATCGCAACACCGGCCATGCCGACGTCGCCGCCGACGCGCGGATGATCAGAGTCATAGCCGCGGTGGGTGGCGAGGTCGAAGGCGACTGAGAGGCCCTTCTGTCCTGCCGCGAGATTGCGGCGGTAGAACGCGTTGGAATCCTCCGCCGTGGAGAAGCCGGCATATTGCCTGACGGTCCAGGGCTGGTTGACATACATGGTCGGGTAGGGGCCGCGCAGGTAGGGCGCGATGCCCGGATAGGTCTCGAGGAAATCGAGCCCGGCAAGATCGGCCTCGCCATAGGCGGGTTTCACCAGAATGCCTTCAGGCGTCAGCCACGGCTCGGCGCTGCCTGATGGCGCGGCGGTCGCGGCGCGCTCGAAGGCGACGTCGGCGAAATTGGGAATGCGGCTCATTCCTTGGATTCCTCAAACCTGCGATTGCGCTCGATCAGTCTCTGCACATTTTTCTTGTAGATGGGATCGTCGATGCGGCTCTTGGTCATCGCACCAGTTCCGGCCCAGAGCAGCCGCGCGAGTTCGACCTTCCACTCTATCAAAGCCCGCAACAGTCCTCCGAGCACCCGCAGCATGTTATAGCCTATCATAGTTGCAGCCTCGACGCGGCGGCCATCAATCATGATCCGGATGCTGATGGCTGACGATGGTCGCCATCTTCTCCGGTCCGTAATTCTGCTGCGTGGTCTGGCTCGGCAGGTTGGCGATGCCGACCACCCAGCCGAGACGGGACTCGGTGCCGAACTGTCGCGCCGGTATGATCTGGTCGGGCCGGTCGAAGGCGCCGGTCATGATCTCGATCCGGTCACCGTCGATGCGGCCAAAGCTCAGCGGCGTGCCGCAGGCGGCGCAATAGCCGCGATCGGCGATCGAGGAAGAGCGGAAGAACGACGGCTGCCCCTTGGTCCAGGCGAAATCCGTCCGGTTGATGTCGGCGAAGGACGCGAACGGCGCGCCGCTCGCCTTCTGGCACATCCGGCAATGGCAGATCGAAACCCGGTTCGGGGTTGCCGAAATCGCAAAGCGCACCGCGCCGCATTGGCAGCCGCCGGTGAAAACTGGTTTGCCCGCTTCGCTCATGCCTGCTCCATCCGTCGGTAAGCGTCTTGCAGTGTCGCAAGCGCATCGCCTCCGGCGAAGACAAAACCCGTGACGCCGGCCGCACGGAGTGCCGCCTCGGCATCAGTCGGACGGCCTGCCAGATAGATATGTCGCGCGCCTGCCGTTTGCAGGGCCTTCGCCGCGGCGTCGGCGTGTTCCGCATAGACCTTGTCGCTGGAACAAAGACAGGCAAGCTCGGCGCCGGAGGCATTGAATGCGGCGGCCAATTTGGCCGGATCGGCAAAACCCTCGCTGTCGACGGCCTGGATGCCGCCGGCCTCGAACAAGCTCTTGGCAAAGGTCGCCCGTGCCGTGAAATCGGCGGGCGTGCCGAGATTGGCCAGAAACACCTTTGGCCGCGCGCCGCGCGCCTTCAGCGCCGCATCGGATTTGTCGCGCAGCGCCTCGAACGGTTCCGCCAGCCGGATCGGCGGCAGCGCATCGAACTTGTACTTCTGCTCGCCATAAGGCGCGAGCGCGACCGGCGTCGCCTTCAGCACGGCCGTTTCGCTCTCATGCAGGTTGGGAAACTCGCTGGCGCCTGTCAGCACGTCGCGGCGCTTTGCGATATTGGCGTCGCGCGCCTTTCGAGCGGCTGCGACCTTGCTCTGGAACAGGCCTTGCTGAAGCGCGGCGAAGGCGCCGCCGGCTTTCTCGCTGTCCTGGAACAGCGCCCAGGCGGCCTCGCAAAGCTGCGCCGTCAATGTCTCGATGCCGCCTGCGCCGGCGGCGGGATCGCTGACCTTGGCGAGGTTGCTTTCCTCCAGCAGCAGGGCTTGCGTATTCCGCGCCACGCGCCGCGCGAACGGATCGGGCAGCCCGAGCGCCAGCGTATGCGGCAGCACGGTGATCGCGTTGGCGCCGGCGAGACCGGCCGCGAACGTCGCGATGGTCGCGCGCAGCATGTTCACGTAGGGATCGCGCTGCGTCAGCATGCGCCAGGCCGTATCGGCGGCAATGAAGAGCGGCTTCGGCGTCAGCCCGCACGCCGTCTCGACGCGCGCCCACAGCAGCCGCAGCGCGCGGAATTTTGCCATGGTCAAGAATTGGTCGGCATCCGCGGCCAGCCGCGCGTAGACCATCCCCTGTGCCTGCTCCAGCGGAACGCCGGCGCCTTCGATCGCGCGCAGATAGGCCACGCCGCAGGCGAGCACGAACGCGAGCTCCTGCACCTCGGAGCCGCCGGCATCGTGGATCACGCGCCCGTCGGCGGACGCGAACGGGCCCTTGAAGCCGAGCGCGGCGAGACCCTTGATGGCGCCGGTGACAGCCGGAACGATCTCGTCCCATGTGTAGGGGCTGTGACCCCACACCGCGCCGGCCGCGAGCGGATCGAGCCCGAAGCGGATGTTGCAGGCGGCGGGATCGAGGCCGCTGCTCTTCACATATTCCGCGACATGGATCGCCGCCATCCGCGATTGCGGACCGATCTGGAGTTCGACGTCGATGCCGGCATCGAGATGAATATCCTTGAAGACCTTTGCGACCGCATCGGCCGAAGGTTCCAGCCCGAACCCGTGAGCGCCACTGCCGCCGGCGAACACCAGCGCGAGACCCGTCGCGCCATTTTCGAGATCGGTCAGCGCCTGCGCGTTCGCGGCCACCGCATCGGGATGGTCGATCCGCTGCATGATCTGCCACGGCGCGGCGGCAGGCCGTCCCACCACGGGCGCAACGCCCTTGGCGCGGGGATAGAGCGGGTCGATCTTGAGGCCGTCATAAGTCTTGCCGACCAGCTTCTCGAACGGCGCGCCCTTCAGCACGCCGTCGACCAGCTTGCGCCAGTCGTCGACGGTCGCCTTGGGAAAATCGGCCGCCAGCGGCAGGTCGTCAGTCACGGAGGTCATACGGCCAAGGGCTCCCAAAAATCTTGTTGTTCGCAGGCGAAATTGCCACGACCGGCCGTCGCTGCAAACGGTTGTTTTTGGTTAACCGGTATCCGGAAGCCGCTCAATGCCTTGCGTCGAGACGCTGGCAAGCCCGTCACGCACACGAATGCCCGAGATCACGCGGTCGGGCGCGATTTCAGCCAGCGGCACCAGCACGAAGGCGCGCTCGAACAGGCGCGGATGCGGCAAGGTCAGGTCGGGCTTCTGGAGCGACACATCGTCATAGGCGATCATGTCGAGATCGAGCGTGCGCGGGCCCCATTGCCGCTCCTTGTCCCGCGTGCGGCCGAATTTCTGCTCGACCTTCTGCATCACGAACAAGAGCGCATGCGGATCGAGGCTGGTCTCGATCTCGACGCAGGCATTGATGAAGGGATCCTGGTCCTCATCGCCCCAGGGCGGCGTCGCATAGTCCGAGGAGCGCGCGATCAGCGCGGCTTGCGCCATGCCTGAGATGTGCGCGATCGCCTTCCGGAACGTCGCGCGGACATCGCCGACATTGCCGCCGAGTGCGATCAGCACGCTTGCCATATCAGGGAT
Source organism: Bradyrhizobium sp. Unk1 (assembly GCF_059512345.1). Taxonomy (NCBI): domain Bacteria; kingdom Pseudomonadati; phylum Pseudomonadota; class Alphaproteobacteria; order Hyphomicrobiales; family Nitrobacteraceae; genus Bradyrhizobium; species Bradyrhizobium sp. Unk1. The sequence continues at coordinate 4,352 of NZ_JCAMOP010000019.1, read as the reverse complement.
GCCGCGAGCGCGTCAGCATGATGCCGACGTCGTCGAAGATCGCGGCGATCGGCGCATGCGGCTTGTGCACGGTGATCTTCACGGCGCGGATGCGCGGAAAGTGCGACAGGATGGCATCGGCGACCGCACCGGCCGCCCGCTCCAGCAGCTTGTAGTTGGTGTTCTTGAACGCCGCCGTCGTGGTCGCCACGACTTCGGCGTAGGACACAGTATCGGCGAGCCGGTCGCTGCGCGACGGCTCCGACAAATCGGTATAGAGCTCGAGATCGATGACGAAGCGCTGGCCGACTTCGGTCTCGTGATCCATCACGCCGTGGCGGGCGTGGATCGACAGGCCGGTGACGAAGATCGTATCGGTCATTGCTTGCTCTCGATTGCGTTCGCGACCCGCAGGGCCTGCAAGGTCTCGGCGACGTCATGGGTGCGGATGATCTTGGCGCCGCGCTGTGCGGCGATCAGATGCGCGGCGATCGAGCCGGCGAGCCGTTCTTTCGGCTCCGAGGGCGACACCGAGGCGATGAAGCGTTTTCGCGAGGCACCAACGAGGATCGGCAGGCCGAACATGTCGAATTCGCGTAAGTGCGCCAGCGCAGTCATGCTCTGCTCGGCCGTCTTGCCGAAGCCGATGCCGGGATCGAGCACGATTTTGTCGCGCGCGATGCCGGCTTTTGCAGCGATATCCAGCGAGCGCAGGAAGAACGCCTTCATGTCCGCGATAATGTCGATGGCGGGATCGACGCTGTCGCGGTTGTGCATGACGATGACGGGGACGCCGCGTGCGGCGATGAGCTGCGCCATGCCGGTGTCGCGCTGCAGGCCCCAGACGTCGTTGGCGATCGCAGCGCCCTGGTCGAGCGCAAAGGCCACCACCTCCGCCTTCATGCTGTCGATCGATACGGGGACGCCCAGCGCCACCACGCCTGACAGCACCGGCTTCAGCCGGGCCAGCTCGTCCGCCGCCGTCACCGGCCGGGCGCCCGTGTAGGGCCGGGTGGACTCGGCGCCGATGTCGATGATGTCGACGCCGGCCTCGATCATCGCCCGCGCCCGCGCAAGCGCCAGCTCGGGCGCGATGAACTCGCCGCCGTCGGAGAAGGAATCCGGGGTGACGTTGAGCACGCCCATCACTGCCGGAAGAGGCCGCTCCAGCAGCGTCCGCAGCACGTCGGGCCCGGCCGAGCCGGCCGGCGGGACGGATGGGGAGGGCGAGGCATTCATGCGGCTCGCTTTAGCGGTCGGGGAGGGGGGATTCAAGGTGGGATTGGAGGCGAATGTCGGCCCGTTACCCCATCTACGCACTGAAATTGAGAGCTGCAGGTGTCGCGCTTCGCACCTCAGGATGACGGTGATGGAGCAGCGCGACTAATACGTAATCTTCGGCGGCAGCTTCTTCGCCTTGGCGATGATGTCGCCGACCGATTTTTCCGAGGGCAGGATGCGGACGAGCTTCTTCTTCTCGTTGGCTTCCCGCATGCTCTGGGCGAGCCGTGCCGGATTCCGATAGGCGAGCTCGCGCACGGTCGTGACGCCGGCGGCGCGGACGAGGCCGACCTTGGCCCGGCCCATCCCGGGAATGCGCATGTAGTCGGAGACGTTGGCCCATTCCAGCAGCTGCTGCTCGCTGATGCCGGTCTTGGCGGCGAGCGCCTTGCGGCCCTTCACGGTCGAGGCCGCCTCGAGCAGCGCGTCGGTCGTGCGGATTCCATGCGCCTTCAACTTGTTGGCGGCAAAGGCCGGCAGGCCCTCAATCTCGGTGATCGGATATGTCATGATGCTCGATATGAAAAGCGTCGCTCAGGCGAACTGGCTGAGGCCCGGCGTCCCCGCGATGATCTTGCCCATCTGATCCGCTCCGATTTTGTCTCGGCCGTAGCGGAAAAGTTCACGGGCAATGCTTTGAATCTCGGACATGCCAAGTCCCAGGCCCATCAGGCGCGTGCCGACGGCCATCAGGCCGCCGCCCATCAGCCGCGACAGTCCGCCGCCGCTCCTGGACGCCTCGATCGCCGCTTCCGCACCGGGAATCCGATCGATCAACGCTTCGACGTTCTCGGAAGGACCTTCGCTGCGGAGGAAGCCCAGGATAATGCCGACGGTCTTTTCAGCCACAGCACTGTCTATGCTGGCGTTCGACGCCAGCTGCCCGATCAGCTCGTCCATAAGGCCCGCCCCTCAGCCGGTTTGCATGCCGGAGTATTGCTTCCGAAATGATCTTGATCCGGAGCGATGTGAAATACAAGCGATGAACGCACGCAACGTCCCGATTCACTCCCGAAGGCGCGAAAAGTGTTGCAGCGATGCAAGAGCGGAGATGGATTTCTGCAAGAAATTGCCGCGGTGCGAACGCGTCATCCCTACTTTCGGCTGATGTCGCCGGTAAGTTTCCGACAATGTCGCATGCTCAGGGCGCGTTGAACGGTTTTAATCCGCACGCGACATGCGTTAAACTACGGAACAGGCGCATTCGAGTTTCAATACGCGAAACACGGCAGAGAGATCAGAGAGAAGCATGACCGCACAGGACAGCAAGCTCGGCGACACCGACGACAAGATCTTCGTCGGCAAGGGAGACGAGCAGGCATGGCTGACGCTCGCGCTCGCCAATCGCCACGGCCTCGTCACGGGTGCAACCGGAACCGGTAAAACGGTGACACTGCAGGTGATGGCGGAAGGATTTGCGCGCGCCGGCGTTCCGGTCTTCGCGTCCGACATCAAGGCTGATCTCTCCGGCATCTCCGAGGTCGGCGAGGCCAAGGATTTCATCGTCAAGCGTGCCACCGGGATGGGCCTGACGTTTCAACCCGATCAGTTCTCGACGGTGTTCTGGGACGTGTTCGGCGAACAGGGTCATCCGGTGCGGGCAACCGTCACGGAGATGGGGCCGCTGCTGCTCGCGCGCATGCTCGACCTGAACGACGTGCAGGAAGGCGTGCTCAACGTCGCCTTCCGCGTCGCCGACGACAATGGGCTGACCCTCATCGACATGAAGGATCTGCGCGCGCTGCTCGATGCCATCGTGCCGGATGCCGGCAAGAAGGGGGCGGACGCCGAGGAAAGCCCGCTTGCCGACATCAAGAAGGAGGCCCAGGGTTTTGGCAACGTCACCAAGGCCACCGTCGGCACCATCCAGCGCCAGCTTCTGGTGCTGGAGAACCAGGGCGGCACCAAATTCTTCGGCGAGCCGGCGCTGACGCTGAAGGACTTCATGAAGACCGACCGCGACGGCCGCGGCATGGTCAACATCCTTGTTGCCGACAAGCTGCTGCAGAGTCCACGGCTTTACGCGACGTTCCTGCTGTGGATGCTGTCAGAACTGTTCGAGGAGCTGCCCGAGGCCGGCGACCTGCCGAAGCCGAAGCTGGTGTTCTTCTTCGACGAGGCGCATCTGTTGTTCAACGACGCGCCGAAGGCGTTGATGGACAAGATCGAGCAGGTGGTGCGTTTGATCCGATCCAAGGGCGTCGGCGTCTATTTCGTGACGCAAAACCCCATCGACGTGCCCGACCGCGTGCTCGGGCAATTGGGCAACCGTGTCCAGCATGCGCTGCGTGCGTTCACCCCGCGCGACCAGAAAGCGGTCGCCGCCGCAGCCCAGACCTTCCGGCCCAACCCGAAGCTCGACACCGCCAAGGTGATCATGGAGCTCGGCAAGGGCGAGGCGCTGGTGTCCTTCCTCGAAGGCAACGGCACGCCGACGATGGTGGAGCGTGTCATGATCCGGCCGCCATCAGCCCGCATCGGATCGATCACGCCCGAAGAGCGCAAGGCGATCATGGATGCGAGCCCGGTGAAGGGCAAATACGACACCGCCGTCGATGCCGAATCCGCCTACGAGATGATCCAGAAGCGCATTGCCGGCACCGCCGCGACTGCGGATGCTCCGGCGGGCGGCGAAGGCGGCGGCATCCTCGGCCAGATCGGCTCGATGGTTGGCACCATCTTCGGCACCAACGTCAAGCGCGGCCGCCTGTCGACGGGCCAGGTCATTGCGCGCGACGTGACGCGATCGGTCACCAACCAGGTGATCGGGGGGATGGCGGCCAATCTCGGCAAGTCGGTCGCCGGCCAACTCGGTGGCTCGATCGGCCGCACCCTGGTGCGCGGCGCGCTCGGCGGGCTGCTGCGTCGTTAGGCAGAGAAGCCGGATTTGAGGCAGCCTCGCTCGACCACAAAAGGCCGTCATGCCCGGGCTTGTCCCGGGCATCCACGTTCTTTGTTGTCGCGGCAAGACCGTGGATGGCCGGGACAGGCCCAGCCATGACGCTGCGGAAGCTTTAGCAGTCTGCTGAAGAACCCCCTCGCCAGGGAGGGGGCTTGATGATTCACTTTATCATCTCGATTCGGTGGAGGCG